>CACYEC010000276.1 GCA_902773225.1 uncultured Bacteroidales bacterium | reverse complement strand
ACTTTCAAAGAGATTGCTCTCCTTCCGTTGTGATTCTTTTTTCTGTTCCATGTTGATGTTATTTAATCGTTATACAAATAGTGTCCGTTTTCGTGGGTATAACGACCAACAACATTTACTTTAGAGCAGAAAAAAAATCCTTATACGCCTCTGACAGGACACATAAGGAAATCTACAATCTCTCTGAGCTATGAGTTTTTGGCGTAATGCCCACATCTGCTTTTTGGTAAAGCTCGCCACCGTGGCTCTTCGGAATGCTCTTTCCTAAAGCTCGGTTGGCACGCACTATGGTGCGTTCTGGATGTAAATTTCCGAATTATTTCATCAATTCGTATGCATATTCAGATAATCAAGTTCCTATTCTAACAATACCATTATCTATAATTTTCACACGCGCAATGCGTCTTTGGGCAGGCGGTCTCAGCAATTTGTTATTCATTCATACGACTTCCGTCATCCATTGCCTTCAGGAGGCGTTCGTCGAAGTGAATATTGCGTCTGTTCAGTTTCACCATGTAATTCGAAGAGTCCGTTCGTGCGTCCACCATATTGATGCAACAATAGTAATAGACATTGCGATACTTGTCGGGCAGAGCATCGTGTAAACGGTTGTTCCACTTCGACTTGGCATCGCTAATCCTCGCGGCCTTGCCATTCTTGTTTATCATCTCAAACCAATGGTTGAAATCGCCGTCGAAGCCAAAGGCACCGAACAGTTTCTTTAGCCAAATCCTCTTGATAGTCTTGGCGTCGTCAGTAAAGTCGCGTCTCGTCAGGTCCATTCCCGTCTTGTATGCCAACAAGACAGCCGTGTACAGCATGATCTGATCCTTCTGTGGACAAGGAATCTCTATGACATCGTCTCCAATATTCAATACCACGCCCCAAGCCACTTTCTCTGTGCCGTTGGCAATCTGTTTACCCGTTTTCACCTTCTTTATCGTCACCTCCACGTTGGAAGACTTCACAGGCATGAAATGCTCTTCCGCCATACTGTCGTCGCTTTCCGTCGGAGCATAGTTCAGGATGTCATGTACGAGTCTTTGCGACTCACGCGCATCAAGTGCCCTCAATGTTCCGATTAGGCCTGTAGGCACCTGATCCTTGGGTATAATCTCTCCTTGCAGGGCTTTCTCAAAGATTTCTTGAACCATGTTATGCCTGGCATATCTTATATATGCACTCTCAGCGCTCGACGTTGGCCTATGGCGAAGGATATCAAGTTGGTCGATGTTCTTTCGGCACACCTCGTCCACGATGCCATGCAGTACATTACGGACACTTTCTGCATCCATCGAAAAGTCCACCCAATCCAAACCATAGCAGTAGCAGGAGTGAATGGAATTGACGAACCTCACCAACACGTTACAATCCCTCACTGCACGCGTCATCTCCACCGGAAGCAGATTGTAGGGTGCATCGCCCTTCTCCACCACCACGAAGCGGAAGATGCCTCGTGTCATGCTGCGGTAGGTGTTCAGTCCCTTCAGTTTCTCACCCCACTGCTCCTGCTCTTCGGCAGTCAACATGAGATAGATGTCCAAAAGGTTGAGGTTAAGTGTCAGATTGCGGTCGTCGATTACTATCATATATTCTTCAATAATTAAAATTTCCCGTCGGTATGCCCACGTCTTCGCAAAGACGCGAAAGGAAACACAAATTTACGAAAAATAATTGGGAAAAACAAATTATCGCACGCCAAGTTTTCAGATGATGTTCACTAACATATTTTTCACACTTCGACCTCCCCACTCGCGCTCAACGTGAAAGCCCTCTTGCAATCCACACAGGCAAACGTGCTCATCACCAACGGACGCCCCAACGACTGTAAGGTGTGACCAAAAATCTGGAAAATGTTGTCGTTCACGCCATTGTTCTTCGACAAAAGATCCATGTGTTCGTTCAAGTCCGCCCACACTACGCTTCCTGCCTCGTCAGGACCACCCCTGTATGCCGACACGTTGCCAAGCGCTTCGTATAGCACACCGGCATGAAATAGTTCGTTCAGTCGTCCCACGCCTCTCTCTAATGTCATGTCTCCCACCACATCTCGGTTTGCCTCCAGCCAGGCAGGCAGAATCCCTGCGTGGGAGAAAATGAAACGCTTGCCATCGATCTCTCGTTCGTGTACGATGTCGAACAGGTCCAAATTCTTTTTCAGCAACGACTTGATGATGTCATGATTCTCATCGTCATGCCTGTCCGCTGCCACCAGTGGCGACAGGTAACTGAGGTCGTGGTTGCCCAGCAACAGGGTCACATTCGCAGGGTGATTTTTTTTGAAATCGATAACCTCAGCCAAGGCCACCATCCCCTCCCACTCTGGCACATCTTCGTAGTAGGAGTACGGATCAACATAATCACCCAGGAACACCATCTCCTCCTCTTCATTTCCCTTGACGGCCTTTCTCCAAAAGTCACGTCCGTGTATGTCAGGTATTACTATCATATATCTATATATTAACTATTGCAAAGGTACAAACCCCGTGCCAACCCTCAAAGTCCGAAATACGTATATCGCATTTTGTCATGTCCGAAAAATTACAGAACTTTGCAGTACGATAAAACAAGAAATGCAGCCATCTCTGACTGCATTTCTCATTTATTGAGGTCTAATAGTATATAGTTGCCAAATTAATATGTACCTTTGTAGCACAAACACATTAATAAATGTATTATGAATAAATTTGAACAATTTAAGTTAGCAGAAAAACTGCACAAAATTAAGATTGAAATAGAGTCTTTTTTCGACTATAATATGTGGGAGGAAGGTGAATTTGAAAATTGTCCAATTATGGAATACTTTACATATTTTAACTCTCACATCGATGTGGTAAGCCGTATTAATTCAGATGAACTATCCGAACTAATCAAAAATAACGTGAAAATCCCAAAGAATATCAAACTTGTTATTATAGAGGTTTCAGAGGACGAAGATTTTGAATTAGAACGTAATCTAGATTGTTTTTCTCTACACATAGCAATCTTATACAAGGATGAAACACTGCAAGATGAAGCAGACAGTTATGGATGGACAAAACAAAACGACTGTGGAGAGCTTTTAGAACCTTCTGACGAGTAAGATACAGAGAAAAGCCTAGGTTGTTTGCCTAGGCTTTTGTGCATTATACCCGAATTTTGGATGATTTGATATCACATCATAATACCATTGTTCGGGCATCATCATGGACAACCTGATTGCTGCTGGCAAGGCCGTT
>CACYEC010000275.1 GCA_902773225.1 uncultured Bacteroidales bacterium | reverse complement strand
TACAAACTCTCCACGCCCGTCGTCCTTGAGAACCCCGAAATCTCGCGAATCATCCGAGTCGTCGGTGGTAACATCATGGAAGTGAACCCGACGTATATTGCCGTCATGTTGGGTGGTATGACCGAGGAGATCACCGACCTCTATTTATCTCTCGACAAGTTCAACTGTGTATTGCAATACACTCGTAGCGGTCGCGTGGCTGTCACGCGTAGCACCGTTGAGCAGGTCACCGACTTCCTGGAAAAGCAGGAACAGAAGCACGAGCAGGAAAAGAAACTTGAGCAGGAACAGAATCAGACGGAGCGATGACACATCCAGCGGTTTAGAGCTATATCTACAGGACGGGAAAGAAACCCCGTCCTTTTTAGTTTTCGCTTTCGGCGAAGATGCTATTGTTATCAAAAATCGCTGATATGTTTTGGCCTTTCCGTGATTTGCATTACCTTTGCACGCAAAAAAACAACGAAAAAGATATGGCATTGGACAAAGTAGGAAAATATGAGTTCCTGGCTGAGCCGTTCCATTGCGACTTCAGTCAACGGCTGTTCATGGGGCACTTGGGTAACCACATGCTCAATGCGGCTGACTTCCACAGTACCGACCGAGGTTTCGGCATGGGCTGGCTGCTCTCGGTGAATCGAGCATGGGTGCTCTCGCGACTGGCCATCGAGATGGACGAGATGCCGAGGATGTACACTCGCTTCAACGTGGAGACATGGGTGGAGAGCGCTATGCGCTTCTTCACCAATCGTAGTTTTCGCGTAGTGGACGTCGACGGGAAGGTCTATGGTTACGGACGTAGCATCTGGGCAATGATCGATACGGAGACGCGACAGCCCTGCAACCTGATGGATATCCGTGACGGTGACCTGATGAACTGGGTGGAGAAAGACAAGAAGAACCCGATGGAAACGCTCTCGCGGGTGAAGATGGACGACAAGGCTGAAATCGTGCGCACCATCGATACCTATTATAACGATGTAGATATCAACGGACACATCAATTCGGTGAAATATATCGAGCACGTGCTCGACCTATGGCCCATCGACTGGTATCGCAAGCATCACGTTCGACGATTCGACATCGCCTATGTGGCCGAATGCCATCAGGGTGACCGCCTGACTTTCTATCGCGAACAGACGGCCGACAACGAGTATTGCATACGTATCTGCAAGGATGGTGAGCAACAGCAGATAGAGGTCGTGAGGAGCAAGGTGGTATTCGAATAGACCGCAGGAAATGAATAACTGACACAAAATGGCCGTGTCTTGAAAATAATCTGTAATTCATTGCAGCCGTTTCGTTTTTATTTTGTAATTTTGCAGCCGTTTAGAATTAATCCCCAGCCGCTCTCTCGGGCAGGGAGCGGGATAGGCCACCTGGCAAGTTCAGGCTGTCTTCGGGTAAGGCAGAATGGTTCATAGGGACATTATCAACTTTAAAACAATTGCAATTATGGCAGAAATGAATTTTGGTGGTGTCATCGAGACTGTTGTCACCAGTAAGGAGTTCTCATTGGAAAAGGCACGCGAAGTGCTCAAAAACGAAACAATCGCCGTGATCGGCTATGGCATTCAGGGACCGGGTCAGGCCTGCAACCTGCGCGACAACGGCTTCAACGTTATCGTGGGCCAGCGAGAGGGCAAAACCTACGACAAGGCTGTGGCCGACGGATGGGTTCCGGGCAAGACGCTGTTTTCTATCGAAGAGGCTGCCGAACGGGGAACCATCGTGTGCATGCTGCTCTCGGATGCCGGACAGATACAGGTGTGGCCAAGAATCAAGAAATATCTCACTAAGGGTAAGACCCTCTATTATTCTCACGGATTTGCCATCAACTGGAGCGACCGCACAGGCGTGATTCCTCCCGAAGACATCGACGTCATCCTTGTGGCTCCGAAGGGTTCGGGCACCTCGCTGCGCACCATGTTCTGCGAAGGACGTGGACTGAACTGCTCGTATGCTGTCTATCAGGATGCAAGCGGCAAGGCCGAGGAGAAGACCATCGCCTTCGGTATCGGCATCGGTGCGGGATATTTGTTTAAGACTACTTTTGAACGTGAAGCAACCAGCGACCTCACAGGTGAGCGCGGAAGCTTGATGGGAGCCATTCAGGGCTTGCTGCTCGCTCAGTATGAAGTGCTGCGCGAGAACGGCCATTCTCCCTCGGAGGCTTTCAATGAGACCGTTGAGGAACTGACGCAGAGTCTTGGCCCGCTCTTCGGCGAGAAGGGTATGGACTGGATGTACGCCAACTGCTCGACAACGGCTCAGCGTGGTGCGTTGGACTGGGCTCCGCGTTTTCACGATGCCATCAAGCCCGTCATGCAACAGTTGTATGAAAGCGTGAAGTGTGGTCACGAGGCACAAATAAGTATTGACGCGAACTCGAAACCCGACTATCGCGAGGGCTTGGAGAAAGAACTCGAAGCCATGCGTAATCAGGAGATGTGGCAGGCTGGTGCTACCGTTCGCAAACTTCGTCCAGAGAACAACTAATTTTTTTCCTCTTAATATGTACCAGAGGAGGGGGGCGCCGTGAAGGCGGCTCCCTCTTCGCTTTTTAGGTAGTCAATACTTTTGTGGTTTTTATGTCACGTAAAAACAGGTAGCGCTTTTGTTGGTTTGGGGCTTCAAACCTATTTGTGGGAACAGTACGAGGCTTTCGGACTGTGCGTCCAAAAGGCTCTGACGAATCTCTAACTCCTTGTGGCTTCTTGCTTTACTGGCTTTCTACGAGTCCAAAGAGATGTAACTGCCTTCGACAATCACTTTTTCTTCGTTGACGAGTTCGTGCAGAGCCTCGTCCAATTCTTCAGGTCGAAGG
>CACYEC010000274.1 GCA_902773225.1 uncultured Bacteroidales bacterium | reverse complement strand
TTTTCTTCATCCCATCACTCACACTCGTAGGCATTGGCAACGATTCATGTTTGTCTTCGCTCATGTCATCGTCGATATCTGTGGGCAGTGGAGGGCGTCTGTTGGTCAACAGATTATAGAGTGTGGCACCTAGGGCATAGAGGTCGGTCCAAGGGCCAAACTTCTCATAATTCTGCTCCATCTGCTCACGGGGGGCATAGCCGTTGGTGTAGCTGATGGCCGTGCTCGTTGTGGCACCGCCTTTTTGGGCATCCAACTGTTTTGAAGCGCCAAAGTCGATTAGTTTTATATTGTCGGCCTTGTTCATCATGATGTTGGCCGGTTTCAGGTCAAGATGCCACATATCGGCATCATGCACCGCTTTCAGCGCATCGAGGATTTGAGGAAGAATCCGTCTCACTTCCGACTCTGTCATCGGGTGGCCGATACGTTTCAGTCTGTCGCTGAGATTCTCGCCATCCACATAGTCCATCACATAATAGGCCGTTCCGTTCTCCTCGAAAAGGTCGAAAACGGAAATGATATGCTCATTCTTCAACTGGCGGATACGACGGGCCTCTTTCTTAAACTTCTCTCTCTGCTGAATAAAGGCATTGCGGTTCGCCGTGTTGCTCACACTCACCGTAGTCTGGTTGTCATCGCGCTGGGTGACACCCCGCATGAAGAACTCCTTGATGGCATAACGCTCATTGAACTCAATATTTGTAGCCACATAAGTGTTGCCAAAGCCTCCGGAAGAGAGATAGCTATCGATCCGGTAGATACCACGGAGAATTGTCCCTTTCGGCAGCATTGACTGGCTGTTTATTTCCTGCTGTGTCATATGGATTTATGAAAGCGTTATTAGATATTTCTTTTTTATTGGTTTTCCTGGCACTGTCTTTGGATTGGACACGCTCTTGCTTTGATGGTACTTTTTGTTTTAATGTCTGGGGTTCAGACTTTGGGGATGGCTTCAAAAAAAAGAAAGCGACCATCACAACCAACAAAAGGGTTATTACGGCTAAAGCATACTTCTTTAGAGAGTCAAAAGTATTTGGATGACTTCTGGATGGAGAAGACACCATCGTTACATCTTCTTCGTCTGCCTCAACAACGACTTCAGTATTCATTGTATCTTCAACGAAAGGCTTGATATTCAAGGCATTGCAGCGAGCTGTGGTTTCCTCATTTTCCTGCAGTCCATCTCCTTCCTCAAGGATTACAGATTTTATGTGGATTAACCATGCAGTATGGTTGTCTTGGTTCTTAACTGTAGCATCAACAAGTTTTTTCCTTTTACTCTCGTCTGTATCAGATGAAGAAAACAACGTAAACAGTTGGTCGTTATCCGTCTTTTCCAACATACCATCAGAACACAGATAGAAATAATCGCCTGGCAAGATATCGGTGATATGAATAATATCCGGTCGCATCCGATTATCCAGTCCAGGAGTCATGGCTCGTGTGACAATGTTCTTTTGAGGGAAGTGCAACATCTCATCATACGAAATCTCACCCGACTGATAAAGATCATAAGCAAGAGAATGGTCACGCGACTGATACAGCACACCTGCCTGCGGTCGAATGTGATAAATACGACTGTCGCCAATGTGTGCTGCTGTTATTCCCTCACGATGAATATAAAGCATGGTGAGCGTAGTGCCCATCTTTCGAGGATTTCCGTCATCATGCTTATCAAGTTCTTGATAAGCATACTCGATGGATTCTTTAAGCATATCATCTGTAAACAGACCGTCGGAATTGACATGCTCACTGAACCAATTCTTCAGAGACTGGCAAATAGTCTGGCTGGCCACTTCTCCTTTTTCATGTCCCCCCATGCCATCGCAGAGCACAAAAAGACGATTATCCAATTGTGCAATCGAGTCCTCTTGATTGGACCGTTGACCCACTTCCTGTATACTAAGCGGGGGATGTATTTCTATCTTCATGAATTATGACAGTTTAAAAGTTACTGTAGTATGTCCCATTGTGATGCTATTCCCATCTGTCAGACGGACTTGGTCACCCTCATCGAGAAGTTGGCCGTCGATAGTTGTCTGATTTTTGTTTTGATAGTTGCTCAAAACAGCCTTCATCGAACCATCTGGCAAAGATGTAACAGTTATGTCACAGTGCTGCCGGCTCATATAGCGGTCGCCAGTGTCAATCTGAACAGAGGCTTCTGACGAGCTACATTTCCGTCCAATTATATTCCTGCCCTCCTCGAGGGAATAGCTTACACCGCCAAACAACAGTTTAGGCTTTAATCTGTGTATAGCTTTTGGATTGTACAATTTTGTAGCTCCTGTAAAATCGCCGGCCAGTTGGGTTTCGCCATCAACAGAGCTACTGGAAGAGGTTGGGCCGGCATAGAATGTCTGAGCCTCCATAGGCGCCTGCTGAGGAGGAAACTTTACTTGAAGACTGGTATGACAAGAAGGACAAGTTATCAACTTGACAGACTCATTCTTCGAGTTTTTCACGTCCAACACCACTCCACATTTAGGACACTTGATTCTTTTTGTCTGCATAGTATCGTTACCACTTTATTACAGTCATATTGTTATCAAAGTTACCCCACATTACAGGATGCTGATGCCCATTCGAAGCATTTACCACACCACTATGAACGAAATCATAAAGTTCACGTGCTGTGATACGCCGGTCGCGGTTATTATCCGCTCCCCCCCTAAGCCCTCTTTCCAAAAAAATGGTGAAAAGACTATTCTTGAATTTTGATTCGCGCGACAACTCATTGGTGCGTGAAGAGAGGAAGAACATAACATTGGGCGAGTCGTGACTTCTTGTTGCATGCCCGTTGTTGCGCATTTTGCCAGAATAGCAAGCATCTACAATGACAATGCGCTGTTTAGCTTTACAAGCTTTCATTTGATTAGTGATGTACTTGTAAGATAACGGGCCATCGTAGCAAACCAAAGAACCCTCCATTCCATGACCACTAAAATAAAGGATAACAGTATCGTCTTTGTCTGCTACAGAAAACATGCTATGCATTGCACCGAGCAGGGCGCTCTTAGTTGCTTCTCTGTTGGTTAGCACCCTAACAGATGAGTTTTTAGCAGTCAGAAAAATAGTGCTGATAGTTCTGGCATCTTCGGAACTAACACGGAGATCATTTTCCCGTCCAGGATAGTCGGCTATACCGACACTGACAACATAAACCTTGCCAAGCATCGGCAAAGTCAACAAACAGAGCAACGATATCAGCACCACCCTTCTCATGGAATAACAAAACAATAATTTAAGCTTCTACTAAACCATCATTCATGTAGTCTGGCTGATCAGGCGCCACTTCAGGATTTTCCATCGCATTTGAGAAGTTAGGGTCTGTCACCGGTGTATCATAGGAGGGGTCACCTTGCAGTTCACCCACAGTAACCGAATTGCCCTCTCTATCCGTAATGATATCCTGATTATCAATTTCATTATTGTTATTGACGTCAACAAGAGCCACATCAGCCTCACCATTTCCCGTCAAATCAATACCCATAGCCACATGACCATCTACCATACCATATCCGACTACCTGCACATCATCCCCTGCATCTTCATTGCTCGCCGGGTGCACATTTGCAATCTCCACATCGTCATCTTGTGAACCGACAGGTATATGAGCCACGAGGTCGGGTTGTGCATCAGTAGGCGTAGGCATATCATCTGGAAGAACTTCCGGATGAACCTGCTGTGCGAACTCACTTCTCTCCTCGTCTGACATAGCATTCCATTCATCCTCCGAAAAAGTATTGTAAATACCACCGTGCCAATAGAACACGCCGCCAGGCCCAACTTCAGCACGTGCTTGGTCGAAAGCCTCTGCAAATGATAGGCCGTCACTGATATTTGCCACCGGGATGTCATTTTCGGCAGGGTTTTCAACATCAGAAGAGTCTTCCGCATTATTATCCGCATCGGGAGTTTCTTGAGCAAGCGACTGCCCAGCATACATCGCTCCTGCCCCCATAAGGACTCCTGAGAAGCCTCCTAAGGTTACTTTCTTCCAAACTCCGCTTTCTTTTTTATTCTCAGTTCGAGCATTGCTCGACGGTCTTCTCTCGATTATAGTTTCTTCGTTCATAAGGCATTGATTGTTATTTGTTTGATAATTATCTACTTCTTAAACTTTGTCTTGCAATAAGGACAGGCATCACTTTGTACTAAAATATCATAGTCTTGATAGCCCAAAAAATGGCCGCACTTCGGACAGATATACTTCCGTTGAAATTCTTTCTTTACTGTTTCTTGCTCGTTTATACTGTCATCAGTAAATCTTCGAAAGAGCCCGTATACCATAACAAGGAAAGCGACAACCGTGAAGATATAAGCATAAGGTTTATATTCATCGGCAACCATACTCGCTACAATACCGCCCAACATGGTGAAACCGATTGGCAAACTGGCAAGCAAACCATTGTTTTTCTGACGAATACGAATATTTATATTGCCTTCATTGTATTCATCCCAAACTTGTCTTAATGGACGTATGTCAACAGTTTCTATTTTAGGTTCCCGCAAGGCTTCCCATTGAACCAAATAATGGGATGCTCCCAATTCTATCTTATCATTTTGTGAAACCGTCTTGCTTTCAACTGCTATACCATTAACATACGTTACATTTTGACTGTTGATATTCTTGACAATCCATTTCCCTGAAGCAAGTTGTTGGAACGACACATGATTTCGACTCACATCCATAGGTACACTATTAGGCATACCATATAGTTGTGCCTTGCCGTCTTTCACTACACGAAGTTTTCTGGTGGTCTGATCTCTTCCTATAATTATTTCCATTTTTAACCTCCTTATTTCCACTTAGACACAAAAAAAGTGGTGTGGACAATACCTCTACATTGGAGTCTTCGGTATTACCACACACCTTCATCGCACAATATAAGAGGAAA
>CACYEC010000273.1 GCA_902773225.1 uncultured Bacteroidales bacterium | reverse complement strand
TTGGTAATCATGGGATAATTGTTTTAGATATCTTTATAAGTAACTGATTATCAAATGTAAAGATACTAAAATTATCTCAGATTACCAAATTTTTAGACAACTTTCATATCCCGAACTGACGTATTAGGATTGTTTGTCACTCTTCGTTTTTCATTCTTCACTCATACACATTTCACGTTCCCTTAAACCTTTGTCAATCACCGACTCACCTCATGTATAATAGAAGAAAAAGGAATGCTTTTGATGCAGTGCTTTAGTGGATTGTCTGTAGCGCATATTGGAACACGCTGAAGCGTTTTTTTGATTGGCTTGCGCTGAACTAAAGGTTCAACTAGTTGCGCGAGGGTTCGTTATCGAATCAGCGAGGGCTCGGCGTTGCAACAACGAGGGCTCGCTTGATTAACGCCGAAGGCTCGGCATTTCAGATGAATCAAAGAAATGATTGGCTTTACCGAGCAAAATGGTTCAGTTCTATCAAAGTAAATTTTGGATAGTGTCTTTTATACCATGAAATAGAGTGTTTCCCCTGTTTTCCGCAAGATTTTGCCCTTAAAAAGTTATCTATTTGTAAGTGAGATAGTTATAATCCTTTAAGGTAGCGTTTTGGGTCACCTCGTTTCGTTATGGAAGCTGATTTTGGAAGGTAATTCACCAAGATATTCCACCTCGATAGAGGCCATGTATAGAAAATCTGCTATCTTTGTGTCATGTTTGTTGAGAAGAAGCTGAACAAATCGGGTAGTACCTCTGTGCGCATCATGCAGAAAGTGCACGGAAAGAGGAAGTGTGTGAAAGTGATAGGCTGCAGTAGTGATGCAGAGGAGATCGGGGTGCTCATCAAGCGGGGAAGCAGGTGGATAGAAGAACATCAGGCAGGTGTGCCTCTTTTCGAGTTCGATGATGAAGCCGTAGCATACGACAAGGTGCTTGCAGGTTTACGCCAGAGCCAGCTCAGGCTGATTGGACCGGAACTCGTCTATGGTACATTGTTCGACCGCATAGGCTATGACAGGGTGAAGACCGCCAACAATGCGCTGTTCCGTGCTTTGGTGGTGACGCGGCTCTATCACCCTGGGAGCAAACTCAGGACAGCGGAGTACATGGAACGCTTCATGCACCAGTCCTATTCGTCGGATGCCATCTACCGTTTCCTTGATGAATTGTGTGCAAGAGACAAGACGGCAGAGCAGGTACGCGAGGCTGCTGATGAGAGCATCGGCGTGAAATGGCAGGTGGAGCAAGTGGCATTTGAACACACGAAATCAGTCATGGGCGGACAGGTGACGGTGGCATTCTATGATACGAGCACGCTCTATTTCGAGTCACAGGAGGACGACATCCGCGTACCAGGCTACTCCAAGGATGGAAAGAACGAGAATCCACAGGTGGTATTGGGACTACTTGTAGGGACTGGCGGGAATCCCATTGGATATGAGCTTCACAAGGGAAACCAGTATGAAGGCACGACACTGCTGCCAATAGTCAGGAAACTGGAGAGGCGCTTTTGTCTGTCCCATCCAATGATTATAGCCGATGCAGGACTGCTCAGCAAGGATAATATCGAACAGCTGGAAAGTGAGGGCTACGAATACATCATTGGTGCAAGGGTCAGGTCTATGTCCAAGGCTGACAAGGAGGCTGTGTTGAAACTCTGCTTGAAGGATGGCGAACAGAAATCCGTAATCATCAAGGGCAAACGGCATGTGATCTCTATGAGCGACAACCGTGCCAGGAAGGATGCCAAAGACAGGGAGAAAGGCATTAAAAGACTTGAGAAGCGGTTTGCCAGCGGAAAGATTACAAAGGCATCCGTCAACAACAGAGGCTATAACAGGTTCCTCACCCTGCAGGGAGAGACGACTGTCACCATAGACCAAAGCAAGACTGTTGAGGACGCGCAACTGGACGGGCTGAAGGGGTACGTGACCAACAGTAAGATCAAAGACAAGGACATTATTGAGAACTACCGTAATCTGAACTTCATCGAAAGGGCGTTCCGCATGAATAAGACCGATCTTGCCATACGACCCATCTACCATAGACTGTTCAACCGCATCGAGGCTCACGTCTGCATCTGTTTCACGGCATACACCATCCTGCTGGAACTGGAACGGACACTCGCGAAAACCGCAGACGAGAAGAACAAGAACCCTGGCATTACGATTTACCGAGCAAAGTTCCTGACCGAGAGTCTTTACAATTTAGAATA
>CACYEC010000272.1 GCA_902773225.1 uncultured Bacteroidales bacterium | reverse complement strand
GCGCAATATATTTTAATTGGAACTTTTGACTTCCTTTGACATCATTAACACCTTATTAACACCCTAGAGTAGAAATATTAAATGTAATATTCTGATATAAAGCAACTTATAAATAATTAAAATTCTCGGAGGAAGTACAAAGAAAGTCATATCTCATCTCGTCAACTTCATTGACAATGGAGAAGGCGTTCAGCCTTCCACAATTTTCCATTCTTCGATGCAGCGTCGTTCGCTGCTGAAGTTCACGCCGATCTTGTAAAGACGGCGCGGGTCGGCATCGTAGGGCATGGCATAACCCTTGTCCTCGATTTGCCGCAGTGCTTGCCTTTTGCACAGCATCTGGCAAAGAGGTCGCAAGCGACCAAAAGATTTGAGAGAATGAACCGTAGTTGAATATGGTGACGGTGGAGTCAGAATGCGGAAAAATGCATTGTGTGCGCACACATAATTGATGTATATCAATAAAATGGCATTTTTAAACTGAAACACCTCAAAAAGTTTTTCCAGTGTCGGGGATAGTTCCTAATTTTGCATCGTCGAAAGAAAAGGAACGACAAAGGTAAAAAGATTGAAGCCCGTCAAGCGCGACAGGCATTAGTAAAGAGGCAGAATGACTGCCAAACAGAGATGCCACTCAATAAGTAGAAACGAAAAGGCATTGAATGTAAGTATTGATTGAGATTAGTTTTTAGGATTTAACCATGGGAGTCGGAGAGAGCCATCAATCCGATGCCCGCAAAAAGAAAGGAGATTGTTTTATGGAGACAATGACATTAGTAATTGGCGCAGTAATCGCGATCGCCGCCGTAGTGAGCAATTTTACCATGCTCAAATAATTAATAAACAAAAGAAAGGATAGTGTTATGATTGGACTATTAGGAGTTATCAGTTTGATGGTGGCAGTATTGGTATTGACTTTCCGCAATTAGTACCCACCCACAACTGGTAAATTACCAAAAAGAAAAGATTTTGGATAATATATGGGAATCCCCGTCGGACTTCATGCCTGACGGGGATTTTTTCGATTTTAATACAAGAAATTATAGGTTATTGGGCGATTATAGACTTTTTTCTCTAAAGAAAAATGCAATTTATTGCATCGGAAGGTTGATAAATAGCAATTCTTATGTAAATTTGCAATCACGATTACTAACAAGAATTACTATGGAAGAAAAGAACCGAAGCCTGTGGCAATTGGTGAAGCGCTACTTCAACATGATGCCCGACAAGAGTGACGAACAAGAGACCATTGAGCGCATTGAGGCCGGTGTGCCATTCCGTGGCGCCAACCTTTGGGTGCTTGTGTTCGCCATCTTCATCGCTTCCTTGGGACTGAACGTCAATTCCACCGCAGTGATTATCGGTGCCATGTTGATATCCCCCTTGATGGGACCTATTCTCGGCATGGGACTCGCCATCGGCATTTACGACACCAAACTGCTGAAACGTTCGCTGAAGAACTTAGGAGTAGCCACTTTCATCAGTGTGCTAACCGCCACCATCTATTTCGCCATCTCGCCTTTCAACGAGGCTCAGTCAGAACTGCTCGCCCGAACATCACCCACCATTTATGACGTGCTGATTGCCCTGTTCGGTGGTGCGGCAGGTATCGTGGGACAAGCATCTGGTGGCAAAGGCAACGTCATTCCAGGTGTGGCGATAGCCACCGCGCTCATGCCACCGCTCTGTACTGCGGGATTCGGTCTTGCCACAGGCAACCTCAGTTATTTCCTCGGCGCCTTCTACCTCTTCTATATCAATTCAGTGTTCATTTGCCTCGCCACATTCATAGGAGTCAAGGCACTGAAATTCAGTCCCGCTGCATCAACAGAGGGGAAAAACAACACAAAGGTCAACAGCACCGTATTCGCCATAGCCGTCCTTACCTTGATTCCAGCCGTTATCACCACTTACAGGGTGCTTCATCAGAATATCTTCGACGGACGTGTAAACGATTTCGTGGATAAGGAGCTCCGTTGGAAAGGCTCTCAGGTTTTGTCGTACGAGGCGCAAAAAGACAGCAGCATGCTGAAGGTGGTGGCTGTGGGTGAAATCATTCCCGACAGTTTGATTGACAAGGCGCGCCAAGTCATGGGTTTCTATGGCATGGAAGGTTACCAGTTACAATTGATACAAGGTTCTGCCAACATCCAGTTGTTGGAGAATGAACTCACCAAGACCACGAGCAAGCAATCGGAGCAGATGAACCAACTGTTGATCAGCGAGGCCAAGATTTCCGCACTGCGCGACACGCTGCGGCAATACAGACAGTACGAGGCGCTCAGCCAGGAACTCAGCCAAGAGATTGAGGTGCTTTACCCTCAAGTGAACATGGTGAGTCTATCGCGTATGTTAGCAGTGAGTACAGACACCACGATGTCAACATCTTACGTCATGGCCCTCATCGAAACCGATTCAGCCCTTCCTGCCAGCGACCGTGAGACCCTGCGCCAATGGTTAGTCACCAGAAGCGATGCCGACAGCCTTCGTCTGATCGTTAGTGAGTCCGAGACTTCCAAGGCAAAATGAAATAACATACAGGTCTGTGTGGACAAGTATAATCAAGATGAAAAGACACCTTTTATATACACCCTTTCTTGTCCTTGTTATCGGGATGCTGCTTTCCTGCTCAGGGGAGCGCAAGAAGATTGTGGCCGTATCGCAATGCTCCATGGACGAATGGCGCAACCAGATGAACGAGGAGATGCGTCGCGAGGCTTTCTTCCACACCGACCTTGATGTAGAAATCCATTCTACCCCCGACAACACGCAACAGCAAATCGCAGACATCGAGAGTTTCATCGAACGTAAGGTCGATGCCATCGTGGTGGCACCCAATGAGTGGGAACCCCTCCGTCCTGTCATTGAAAAAGCATACGACGCCGGTATTCCCGTGGTTTTGGTTGACAGAAAGATCAACAGCGACAAATACACCGCCTTTGTGGGAGGCGACAACATCGACGTGGGGCGGAAAGCCGCCCACTACATCCACGACCTCCTGCCTAATGGAGGTTCCATCATCGAGATTGAGGGACTGGCCAGCAGCACCTCGTCGCAAGAGCGGAAACAAGGATTCCACCAAGTCATCGACTCCTTCCCCGACATCAAGATAGTGGGGCACGGCGTGGCCAACTGGCAGCGTCAACGTGCAATTGAGGTGATGGACAGCATTGGTGAGCGACTGACTGATACGCCAGTTGACATTGTCTTCGCTTACAACGACCGCATGGCCATCGGAGCCAGGCAGTCGTTGGAAAAGAACATCAAGGCAGGTCGTAT
>CACYEC010000271.1 GCA_902773225.1 uncultured Bacteroidales bacterium | reverse complement strand
GACAGGTCGTTTTCGCACCAAAACTCGGGAAGTGGAACTACCTCATAAAACCCAACTATTGAGGCAACTTATTTTTTAAGCATTACTAACTCTCTTTTTAACTCACTTTTAATTCAATTATTCATCATAATCGTAGGTCACTTCCTCAATGTTGATGAACATACGCCGAATTCTCTCCGCATCATACTCTGCCTTCTCACGTACATCTACATAGATAGGGTCGAGTTTCGAGCCATTTTGGATTTCCTTGTATGTCTGTTGACCATTGGCTCTGCTCTTGATCACGGTATGTATCATCCTGCCTCTATCAAAATAGAACCTGAACTCATATTCTTTCTGTTCACCCTCGCCATCGGGCGACCAATAAGGATTGTGAATATAAGCGAATGACAACTCGCCACTCGCATCGTAAAGGTACTCCTCATAGTACTGGAGGGCGGCGAAATTGTATTTCCTCGTCGCAAAGTTGAGGTAATGCGAGGGATAAATCTTGTCTTCCTCGCGCTCATGCCAGTACATGAAAATGTCATCCTGATGACCGCCTGTACCTGGCATCATCTGCTGACCCTTCAAATGATAGTAATCAGCATAATCCGCCCCATCATTGGGATTCGTACCCTTATGGGTTTCTATGTACTCTTTAGCCGATGCGTATCGCTGGCGGATGTCTTGCATTTTGTCCTGTGCATAGGCTATATGAAAGGACGAAACCAAACAGCAAAATAGGATAAAAGTCTTTCTCATAATGTTCAATGATTTGTTCTGATGTTTGAGTAAATGACATATAACATGCTGGTAGCACTCGGCAAAGTAAACAATTCTTTGCGATAACACCAAATAAAAGAGAAAAAAAAACTTTTCTTTGGGTATTCACGCATTTATTCGTAACTTTGCACTGAAATTAGGGGAGGTAACTTTATACCCCAAATTAGTGAAAACGTTTTTTAAGGTAAGGATAAAAACGAATATGAAAGAAGACATATATTACGAAATGCCGCAAGGCAAACGTGAAAGCGTAATTTCGTTGATAGCCGATTACCAAGGTAATGAAGAGGAATTTTCCGATGTCCAGATAGATGAAGAGATAATGCCGGTTCTGCCGCTACGCAGCATGACCTTGTTTCCTGGCGTCATCATGCCCATTGCTGTCGGTAGGGAGATGTCGCTTCGTCTCATCAACGACGCCTACTCCAAGAATATGGTGGTGGGGGTGTTCAGCCAGGTTATCGACTCAGTGGAAAGCCCCACTTTCAACGACCTCAACAAACTGGGTGTCGCAGCGCGTGTGCTACGCACTCTGGAACTTCCCGACGGCAACCACACGGCCATCATACAGGGACTGACGCGCATCGAACTCATGAGCATCGACCATGAATACCCCTACTTGCAAGGAAAAGTGGAGAAACGTCCCGAATTGATTCCCGACCAGAACGACCATGAGTTCAAGGCTGTGGTCGATTCCTGCAAGGAAATGGCCGACAAGTTCGTCAAATCACACAACGGCTCGCTTGTTGAATCAAGTTTTGAACTCAAAAACACTAATAATCGGGTTTTCCTCGTCAATTTCATCAGTTCTTCCCTGCCCATCAAAAACTCTGAGCGATTCATGCTGCTCAGTATTGACAGCCTCACTGAACGAGCATACAAACTGCTGAGCATTCTCAACCGTGAGTTTCAGTTCGCAATGCTCAAAGCCAACATACAGATGCGCACAAGAGAGGACATCGACAAACAACAACGCGACTACTTCCTACAGCAGGAGATGCGCAACATCCAAGAGGAATTGGGCAATGGCTACGACCCAGACATCGAGGAACTCAACAACCGAAGACTGGCTAAAGAATGGTCGGAAGAGGTGGACAACCTATTCCTCAAGGAACTGAACAAATTGGAACGCCTTAATCCACAAGGCCCCGACTACAGCGTGCAGTACAATTACCTTGACACACTGCTTAACATACCCTGGAACGAATACACTAAGGACAACCTCAACCTTAAGAACGCAGAACGTGTCCTCAACCGTGACCACTACGGTATGGAGAAGGTGAAGGAAAGGATACTCGAGTACCTTGCTGTGCTGAAGAAACGCGGAGACCTCAAAAGCCCCATCATTTGCCTCTACGGACCTCCTGGCGTGGGAAAGACATCGCTGGGCAAGAGCATCGCCACTGCCATGAAACGCAAGTACGTACGTGTGTCCCTGGGGGGCCTGCATGATGAGGCCGAGATTCGTGGACACCGCAAGACTTACGTGGGTGCCATGCCTGGACGCATCGTCAAAGGACTGATTAAGGCGGGCAGTTCTAATCCCGTGTTCATACTTGACGAAATCGACAAGGTGTCGCAGGCTAACTTCAACGGAGACCCATCGTCTGCGCTTCTTGAAGTGCTTGACCCTGAGCAGAACAATGCTTTCCATGACAACTATATTGACCTCGACTACGACCTATCAAAGGTGATGTTCATCGCCACGGCTAACAACATCAGCGCCATACCCGCTCCATTGCTCGACCGTATGGAACTGATAGAAGTCAGTGGATACCTCACTGAGGAGAAAATAGAAATAGCAAAACGGCATCTCATCCCAAAAGAACTGGAGAATGTGGGAATGGGGAAGAAGGAAGTCAAATTCAGCAAGGCTTCCATCGAGGAACTGATAGAGCACTACACCCGCGAGTCGGGTGTGCGCGAGCTCGACAAGAAAATCAATAAGATTCTGCGCAAGATAGCACTACAGCAAGAAAAAGAAGATACAATCGCTCCTACCACAACCCTCGACACTGCCGATATCGAAACCTATCTCGGACCCGCCGAGTTCAACCGCGACAGATACCAAGGTAACGAGTATGCCGGTGTGGTGACTGGATTGGCATGGACCAGTGTTGGCGGTGAAATTCTCTTTATCGAGACCAGCCTGAGTAAGGGAAAGCAAGGCAAACTGACACTCACCGGCAACCTTGGAGACGTGATGAAAGAGTCTGCAGTTCTCGCTCTTGAATACATCAAGGCACACTCAGACAACTATGGCATCGACAACAAGGTATTCGACAACTGGAACATACACATCCATGTGCCTGAGGGTGCCGTACCAAAGGACGGACCATCGGCGGGCATCACCATCGCAACCTCCATCGCTTCAGCTTTGACTCAACGACGAGTTCGTAAGAACATCGCCATGACGGGCGAAATTACACTCCGTGGCAAAGTGCTCCCTGTAGGTGGCATCAAGGAGAAAATTCTCGCCGCAAAACGTGCTGGCATCACCGACATCATCATCTCCAACGAGAACGAGAAGGACATACGACAGATTCCCGCCAAGTATGTGTATGGACTGACCTTCCACTTTGTGGAGAATGTCAACGAGGTGCTCGACTTTGCACTGCTGAAAGAGAAAGTGGAGAAACCACTCGACCTCACGGTCAAAGACGAAGAGAAAAAAGACAAGTAAACACACTCCAGAGGGCGACGTCACATCATGCTATTCAACCTACAGCACACCGATTCACGAAGCAAGGCACGCGCAGGCATTATCAGCACCGACCATGGGCAGATTCTCACCCCCATATTCATGCCGGTGGGAACTGCCGGAACTGTGAAGTGTGTGCACCAGCGTGAATTAAAGAACGATATCAAGGCACAGATTATCCTCGGTAACACCTACCACCTCTATCTGCGCCCTGGACTCGAGATTCTCCAAAGTGCTGGAGGCTTGCACAAATTCAATGGCTTCGACCGCCCCATGCTCACAGACAGCGGAGGATTCCAGGTGTTTTCACTCGCTGGGATCAGGAAAATCAGCGCTGAGGGAGTGGAATTCCGCTCACACATCGACGGGTCGAAGCATTTCTTCTCGCCAGAACGGGTGATGGACATCCAGCGAGTTATTGGAGCAGACATCATCATGGCTTTCGACGAATGCACACCTGGTACTGCAGACTACCAATATGCCAAGAAGTCGCTCCAACTCACTGAGGATTGGCTCGACCGATGCATCAGACGTTTCAACACCACACAACCGCTTTACGGATATCAACAAACGCTTTTCCCTATCGTCCAAGGCTGCACCTACACCGACCTGCGTCAACAAGCGGCAGAGAACGTGGCTGAGAAAAACGCCGATGGATATGCCATTGGCGGTTTGGCCGTAGGCGAGCCTACAGAGGTGATGTACGAGATGATTGAGGTGGTCAACGCCATTCTCCCCACCGACCGACCCCGCTACCTCATGGGCGTAGGTACGCCCGCCAACATTCTCGAGGCCATAGAACGTGGCGTTGACATGTTCGACTGCGTGATGCCTACCCGTAACGCACGAAATGCCATGCTCTTCACCAAGCACGGCATCATGAACATGAGGAACAAGAAATGGGAGAACGATTTCACACCCATCGACATCGAAGGTGACGCCTATGTAGATACAGACTACACCAAGGCTTACCTCCACCATCTCTTCAAGGCAAAGGAATACCTCGCATTGCAAATCGCCTCCGTCCACAACCTCGCTTTTTACTTATGGCTCGTCGGTGAGGCACGCAAGCACATCCTCGATGACACCTTCACCAGTTGGAAAGAACAAACCCTGAAAGCGGTGACAACAAGACTATAAGGTGTGATGCTATTCTGATTTCATTATCATTATATATTTATAAATCAAGATTTTTCAACCATTTGTTCAAGCAAAGGTTTAAGTAAATTACTGATTCCCCGACAGTGGATATCGACAACAAGGACATAGAAGAAATAACTGCTGAAAACGCCGAAGACAAGAACAGCGCATCAGATTCCGAAACTATGGAAACTATGGAAACTATAGAAACTATAGATGCTATGGAAACTATTGATGCTACAACCGCCTCTAATGATTCGGAAAAGCCTGCAGCAACCCCGTTTAAGGAGCGGTTTGCCGACTGGTGGGCTCTACACAAACCCATATCACGACTCGACCGTTATATCATCATCAAGTTCTTAGGCACCTATTTCTTCTCCATCGCACTGATTATGTCCATATCGGTGGTTTTCGACTTCAACGAGAACATCGACAAGTTCCTTGCCAAGAACGCCCCTTGGAAAGCCATTTGGCTCGACTATTACCTCAACTTCATCCCCTACTATTCCAACCTCTTCAGCCAGTTGTTTGTGTTTATCGCCGTGATTTTCTTCACGACAAAACTTGCCGACAACTCTGAAATCATAGCCATGATGTCAACGGGTATGAGTTTCAAACGCTTGATGAAGCCCTACATGATTTCGGCCGCCGTGATAGCCCTACTCACGTTCGTATTGGGCGCATACATCATTCCTAAAGGCAACGTGAAACGAGTGAAGTTTGAGAACACATATAAGCGAAGACGGGTCACCACTTACGCAACCAATGTGCAGTTGGAGGTCGATACAGGTGTGGTGGCTTTGATTCAACGCTACGAGGACCGCAACAAAATGGGCTACTCTTTCGAACTCGACAAGTTCAAAAACAAGGTGCTGATATCACAACTCAAGGCTTCAACAATACAGTACGACACCTTGTCGGAAACACCCTATCACTGGATTCTGCGCAACTATACCATCCGTGATTTCGGAGGTATGCGTGAGACGATTACACGAGGTGCACAAACCGACTCTATCATCAAGATGGAACCCTCTGACTTCCTCATCACCAAAGGGCAGCAGGAAACCATGACATCACCCGAACTCAGGGAATACATCGAGAAACAGAAACAGAGAGGTTTCGCCGACATCGGTGCCTTTGAGGTGGAATATTACAAACGAGGGGCATCGTCTTTCGCGGCTTTCATCCTTACCACCATAGGATTATCACTCTCCGCCAAACGACGCAAGAACGGTATGGGTATAGCTCTCGGCACTGGACTGACACTCACATTCGCCTATATCCTATTCCAAACAATCTCGGCTTCTTTCGCCATCAACTCCAATGTGCCTCCATTATTGGCGGTGTGGATTCCCAACTTCGTGTATATCATCATCGCTTTCTTTTTCTACCGTAAGGCACCAAAATAAGATTTAACCCACCAGATACAATAGACAATATGACTTTCACCGAACTGCCCTTAGCCGATGAGGTGCTCGATGCGCTCGACGCCATGCGCTTCACCACTTGCACACCCATACAGGAACAATCCATTCCCCCCATTATAGAGGGGCGTGACCTTTTGGGAGTGGCACAAACCGGAACGGGCAAAACAGCGGCATATCTGCTTCCTATACTCAGTAAACTCAGTTCTGGCGACTACCCACAGAACCACACCAACTGCCTCATCATGTGCCCTACACGAGAACTGGCACAGCAAATCGACCAGCAAGTGGAAGCTTTCTCCTACTATATGCCCGTGTCAGGTGTGGCTGTCTATGGAGGCAACGACGGAATCCGTTATGAACAAGAGAAAAACGGTCTGCGACTCGGTGCCGACATCGTTACCGCTACACCAGGACGCCTGCTCTCACACATCGCCACAGGAAATGTCGACCTCTCACAACTCAGTTTCTTCGTACTCGACGAGGCCGACCGAATGCTCGACATGGGGTTCTACGACGACATTATCAAGATTGTCGCTTTACTGCCTAAAGAGCGTCAGACCATACTCTTCTCTGCCACCATGCCACAAAACATACAGACTCTGGCCAAGACTATACTCACCGACCCTGTGGAAATCAAGATTGCAGTGGCAAAACCCGTGGAGAAAATCCACCAAATGGCCTACGTATGCTATGAGCCGATGAAAGACAAAATCCTCATCAACCTGCTCACGAAAGAGCAAATGGATCGTGTCATCCTCTTCGTATCCTCTAAACTGAAGGTGAAGGAAATCACCCGTATGCTGAAAATGAGGAAGATAGACGCAGAGTGCATGCACTCTGATTTAACCCAGGCTGAACGCGACGAAATCATGCTCCGATTCAAGAATCGCCACATCTCCATCCTCGTCGCCACAGACATTGTGGCACGTGGCATCGACATCGACGACATACAGACGGTCATCAACTACGATGTTCCACGCGACGGAGAGGACTACATACACCGTATCGGACGTACCGCCCGCGCAAACCGAGAGGGAGAAGCCATCACACTCGTCTCGCCCAGCGACATCGTCTATATGCAACGCATCGAACGACTGATGGAAAGGGAAATCGAGAAACCTCAACTGCCCGAAGGTTGTGGCGAAAGCCCGGAATACAAGGTGGCTCGCGGAGGAAGAAGCGGAAAGGACAGAGGGAAAAGTGGGAAAAACAGACACGGTCGGCATGGAGGAAACCGCAGCAATGCTCCTGAAGGTACCCACAAAAATGGCGAATTGGCAAAAAAGCACAAATCCAATGCGAAAAGCCAAAATCAGCCTGCCAATCCTGAAAACCAAGGCATGACAACGCCTTCAAAAACAAAAAAGCGTAGGCACAAATCCAAGAACAAACCAAGCGCCAACGTAGAACCGCAAACACCAAAGGAATGAGAAACCTCTGCATCGACATCGGTAACACACGCGCCAAATTCGCTGTCTTTGACGACGCTCAAGTCATTGATAACTGGACGATTCCTAATGACAAGGATTTCTTCATCGATGACCGCTTCGAACGCATCGACGGTGCAATGATGTGCAGTACAATAGACGTGAACGAGAAGATGTTGGAGGCTTTCCTACAACTGAACTGCCCCATCCACGAGATCCTGTCATGGCAGACCCCAATACCAGTGGAAAACCTCTACTCCACCCCACAGACTCTGGGTATGGACCGACTCGCAGCAGTAGTCGGAGCATTTGCATTGCATCCCAACAACGATATCCTTGTCATCGATAACGGGACAGCCATTACCTACGACTTCGTCAACGCCAGTGGACAATATCTCGGAGGCAACATCTCTCCTGGGGTTGCATTGCGGTTCAAGGCACTCCACTCCTTCACTGCCCGCCTTCCCTTGGTGGAGGAAGAAGGCGAGAAACCTCCTTTTGGCATTTCCACTTCCACTGCCATCCGTTGTGGTGTTCTCGACGGTGTTCGGCACGAAATAGAGGGAACCATTAACGAAATGATAGTTAAATATCCTAATCTTTTGGTTTTTTTAACCGGCGGACACGGATTTGATTTTGATGTCTCCCTAAAAAAGCGT
>CACYEC010000270.1 GCA_902773225.1 uncultured Bacteroidales bacterium | reverse complement strand
TATCTCATCTTCTCCATACCCAACCTCGTCTCACCACTGACTGAGCAGCAGACCATCGTGAAGCGCTACTTCGCCGATAATGGCATATTGAACCTTTTCCTGACGGGCGGCGAAACCAAATTGCTGGAGAACATCGTTGCTGTCCAGCTGAACAAACACTATCACAACACACCAGAAGAACTGCGTCTTTTCTATTACAATAAAGGCGTAGAAATAGACTTCTGCATACCCGAGGCGAGTAAGGCCATTCAGGTGTCTTACAGCATCGACGACCTTGATACTTACGAACGCGAAGTGGGGGGGCTCGTCAAATTCCTGAAAGCCTATAAGCAGTATCAAGGTGTCATCGTTACGTGGGATACAGAACGACAGATAGTGGAAGACGGCATCACCATTGAGGCCATCCCAGTCTGGAAATGGCTGGTTCAGAATTCCTAAACCGCACCATGCAGCGGGATTATCGAAAAAGAGAAGCGAGGAGTGTTGAAAACCTTTTCGCACACCTTATCTTCACCTACAAAAACAGTGATTACATATTCACCTTTTTCCGACAGATAAGCGGGGTAATCACAAATCAGGGCGAAAAATGAAAGGAATTGCGTGAGGATACAGAGTTGGATATCATCTTCTGTCATATCAGGATGGTCTTGTCGGATACATGCGATTCTCCCTTCTTTTCGATATGATGACCTTAGATGCAAAGTTATGACATTTTTCTGTTCATTGTCTCTTTCACCTATGGAAAACTACAAATCTTATTTATTACATAAATACCAATGAATCATTAGAATAAGAAAAGTAGACCACATCGACCTATGGAATATTATAGTCCCCCCCATGGAAAATGAATTTGAAATCTGATTTCGATAGGCTGTTATTCGATGAAAAGTTGTAATTTTGAGCGACAAAACAGAAAATAACGATGAATCGATGTAATCATAAGTCTCCTTTGAGAACGATTTTCATGGTATTATTCCTGGTCGCATGTGAGACCGTTACAGGACAACCTATCGACCGACAGGCACTGGTCTCTCGCAATTATCCCGTGGTAACGACGATGGACACCCTCTCATCGCTCAGCGTGGGCAACGGTGAGTTTGCCATGACGGTCGATGCCACAGGACTGCAATCTTTCCCCGAGTTCTATTCACGTGGTGTTTGTCTCGGCACCCAGAGCCAATGGGGTTGGCACAGCATGCCCAATACCGAAGGCTTTCGTCCAGAAGAGGTGCTGAAACCCTACAATCTGGGACATCACAGTACGGAAGAACTCTATTCCTGCCAATTCCGTGATGCAGGCCGCCAACACGACGCATCGGAATACCTTCGGATGAACCCCCATCGATTGCATCTCGGCTGTGTGGGTTTCGACTTCGATGGCAAGATTCAGCCTTCAGACATCCACGACATCCAACAACGTCTCGACTTATGGGAAGGAGTCATTCATTCTCATTTTTCGGTTGAGGGAAAGGGGTACGACGTGCAGACCGTCTGTCATCCCACACGTGATATGATTGCTGTGCATGTAGTATCGACTGCCCGAACCCCTATTTCACTTCGGCTACCCTATCCGACCGCCCGCCATACCGATGATGGTTGCGATTGGAATGCCATCGATGCCCACCAGTCTGCCATTGTCCAAAAGGATGCACATCGTGCTGTGGTGCGTCACCAGCTCGACAGCACTACCTATTATATCATCGTCCGTTGGAGAGGCGATGCGCAATTCAACGAGAAGAATAAGCATCATTTCGTACTCTCAACTGTTGCCAACACATTAGAGATAACCGTGGAATGGGTTCCGGAATATTCAGAAAACTCAGAACAAACCAATTCTTACAGGGCTGTGCACGAGTCATCCACAAGCCATTGGCGGCAGTTCTGGAAAGGAGGAGCCGCAGTGGATTTCTCACATTGCCTTGACCCAAGGGCCAAGGAGTTGGAGCGTCGTGTGGTGCTCAGCCAATATCTGTTAGCCATACAATCGGCAGGAAGTCTGCCACCACAGGAAACAGGTCTGACTTTCAACTCATGGTTTGGCAAGTTCCACTTGGAAATGATTCTGTGGCATGAGGCATGGTTACCACTATGGGGACATGCCGACATGCTGACCAAAGCGCTATATTGGTATCCATCCGCCCAACCGATGGCACGTGAAATAGCCCAGCGCCAGGGATTCGATGGCATCCGCTGGATGAAGATGACCGACCCATCGGGTAAAGAAGCACCTTCCAATGTTGGTTCGTTCCTCATTTGGCAACAACCCCACCTCATCTACCTCTGTGAACTCGCCTACCGGGTTACTGGCGACAACAGTCTCATCGACAAATACGCTCCTCTCATTGAGGAAACGGCCAAATTCATGTACTCGTTCGCCAACTATGACAGCACTACAGACCGATATATCCTTCGTGGACTGATTCCAGCACAGGAATCACTGAAAGCAGATGTCACCTTCAACCCTCCATTTGAGTTATCCCAATGGCTGACCACTATGGAAATGGCACAGCAATGGCGTGTCAGAGCAGGAAAGCAACGTCATAAGGATTGGGACGACCTGTTAGAGAAACTGTCGCCATTGGCGTTCAATGACGACAGCCTTTACCTCGCTGCTGAGTCCGCCACCGATACCTACACCAACCAGAAAGCCACCTCCGACCATCCTGCCATGCTCGGTGCCATGGGTTTCTTCCCCGACAGTAGGCTCATCAATGCCAATGTCATGAATCACACTCTTGACTGGGTGTACCAAAATTGGAACTGGCCGACAGCATGGGGATGGGACTTTCCGATGATGGCGATGACCGCAACACGGCTCCACCAACCCGAAAAGGCTATCCAATCCTTACTGAAAGCCGAACAGAAGAACACCTATCTCAATAACGGACACAACTACCAAGACGGGCGTCTGCGCATCTATCTTCCTGGCAACGGCGGGTTGCTTTCCGCCATCGCCCTGATGTGTGCAGGTTGGGATGGTTGCGAATGGAACAACCCTGGTTTCCCGGATGATGGCAACTGGGATGTCCGTTGGGAAGGTCTTCAGCCTTTACCTTGATGGTCTCGATTATTTTCCTCTTCCTAAAATCTTTCGTAGGAAGAAATAGATTTTTTCGACAGAACGGAAAATAGGGAAAGAACGGAAAGGATAATAGCCGAACTTTCGGCTGATTTTGGGGTTGATGCGCCGTCGTTCGATGCTGTCAAAAGCCTTCTTGATAGCGATGTTCGCGGTCTTCCTTTCTTCAGCGGTGAACTCGCCCCGATGCAGATAATAATACCAGCAAGCATCGACGATGTTGAGCCAGCGAATGGTCTCGTAACGATTGAGAACGGCATCGGCATCAACGAGTGTGCCATTATTCACCTCCTCCACCAACTGGCGTTTCATGCTCAGGTTGGCCTCAAGGTACAAGAAACGATTGACCGAAATGGCATTGGTAGCAGATTGTCCATGCTTACGGTAGAAATACTGTCCATCCGTCAGCACCACTTTGCGCGAATGAAGATAGTGCAATCGAGTGGTATTATCGTCACTATATAACCTCGAAGTGGTATCGAAAGGAAAATCTTTGTGGATATCGGCACGCACCATATACAGACCATGCAACTGCCAGTCGAGACACAAGTCGAAAGCCTCCCTTCCTGTGATGACCATCCCCTCCTTAAGCAGTTCTGACATGGGATATGGATGGCAGTTGTCAGCCCCATAAAACTCCATCAACTGGAACACGGCGGCATCTATCTCTCTGTCTTCAGCAATGGCTTTCATGGTTTTCTCAATGGCATCCTCTGCCAGCCAGTCATCACTATCGACGGTTGCTATCCATCCGCCAGTGGCAGTTTCCAGTCCGTGGTTGCGAGCCACCGCCTGTCCTTGATTCCGCTCCAACCGCAGCACCTTCACCCTTGCATCCTTCTTTTGATAGTCTTGCAAGATGGAGAGAGACTCGTCGGTGGAGGCATCATCGACACAGATGATTTCCAAATTCGTATATGTCTGACCAAGCAAGGAATCGATACAATCGTGCAAATAGTCAGACGAGTTATAGACAGCGACCAGGATTGTGACCAGTGGGAAGTCATCCTGACCTATTTCCTGTGGAGTTTTCCTTTGATTTTCGTCCATAACTTGTTGAGTATTTTAGTTTCACGACGCAGAATTCTGACAGAGATGAAGAAAGAAAGTATGAAAGTGATGGCACAAACCATCCATTTCATGAGTCCGCTGTCGGCCAAAGCCGTAAGGATGGATGTGGCGAGCAGAATGAACTGGAGTATATAGAACCACACCAATCGGAAGCTGAAGGTGAATTGATATGCTTTGCGATAGAGCAGATGGATGATGAGAAAATCGAGTAGTCCTGTTGCCGACAGTGCGAAACCCGCACCAACAAGTCCATAGAACTTGAAGCTCAAAGGAATGGCAAAGGCCATGAATACATCGCAGATGAATTCAGTGAGCAGATACATTCTGGAGTCGCCTTTTGCAAGAGGAAGATATGCCACAGGCAACGTCAAGGCACGGAAGAACATATAGAAAGAGGCACTAACCGCCATAGGCTCTGCCGCGACAAAATCCTTTGCATACAGCACATGTACGATGATGGGCATGAACATGACCAGCAGTATGAGCAGTGGTGCTGTGAGGAGCACACACACCTCAATCTGCTGGTTGATGATGTTGCTCATTCTCTTGGTGTGTCCGCAGGCTCCAGCAAGACGCGGGAAGTAGTCGGCTTCTATGGCGATGAACACCATTGAAGCATACGACACGGCGAGCGAATAACCACTTTGATAGAAACCGACATTGTCGAGTCCGTCGTCACCGCCAAAAGATACGAGCAAAGCCCTGATGACCAGTTCCGCCCCTTGCCCGAACACACCAGCAAGGATGTAGGCGATGCCTAACTTCACCATGGGCATGCCCTTGAGGATATGCAGACGAGAACGAAGATCCACCTTCCAACGGACAATCTTATTGCAGAAATAGAGATTGACCGACATGATGGCAAGGTTGATCAGCAACAAAGACGGTACGATACCCTTGGCACGGAAAATGATATAAATGGGCGCACTGATGAGCAATGCAGCCAAGGCACAGAAGACGTTAGCCACCGCCACTGTCTTCAACCGTCGCAGACTCTTAAGTATAGCAAGTTCGCCACCCGTCACCGCCATCATCAACACACAAGGAGCCAAGCAGAGGAAAGCCCAAGTATGGGCATAGTCCTTGAGCATGAGATGGCTGATAAGTGGTGAGAAAGCCATACAAATAAGACAGCCGAACAGCCCGGTGAGCAGGCACCAAGTGCGGATAGTGACCACATTGTCCTCTATGTCTTCCCTATTGCCTTTCTCATACAGTTCGGACAGATGCTTCACCGCGCTGAACGATATACCGAGGTTGGTGGAGTCGTTAAGAAATCGAACGACGGTATTGTAGATGTTAATCAGCGCAAGACCTGACGGTCCGAGCAACACCGACACAATCTTGTTGCGGACCACACTTGCCAGCATCGTGATGCCCTGGACACCCCCGAATAGCCCCGTGTATTTTATCACGTGGTCGTAGGTGACATCAGCGGTCTCGTCGATGGGTTCAACAGACGTTTTCTGCGCATCTGTATCCTCGCAATGGTCTTTATCTATCATGCCAGTGTTTGTGGTGGTGTAATTCCTGATTATCAGAGTTATTCCTTGTTGGCCTCGTATGCTGCTCTGACGCGGCTGAGGGTCTCGGGTGTCATCTGCAGATAGGATGCCACATAATGAAGTGGTGAGCGCCGGATGATGTCAGGGTGGTCGCGAAGCGTTCGGACATATCGTTCCATAGCCGTTTCGAAGCGCAGTGTGTCAGCTTTCTGCTGTGATAGTATCAAAGAACGCTCAAGGAACTTGAACATCAACTGGCACATCTCGTAGGACCGCTCGGTTAGTTTCTGCAACTTGTCGTAAGGTATGGCATAAAGTACGCTCGTTTCGAGGGCATGCACCATCAGCCTTGTGGGCTGACGTTGGAAGAAACTCTCGATGCAGATGACCATACCACCCTCGTATGAGATATGCTCAGTCACCTCCTTGTTGTTCTTCTTGTAGAACTGACGTATGAGTCCTTTCTCCACATAGTACATATAGTCGCTGACCTCCCCCTCCTTCAACACGATAGAGCCTCGCTTGAACTTCATGGGAATGATAATCTCGGCGAGCATGGTTAGCGCGTCAAGGCTCAGTGTGAAATAACTTCTGGCTATCTCACGTGCCACTTCTTTGTTTTTCTCTAAGTTCATACGACCAGAATTGTTGAGTGATTATTCTATGAGTTCTAAGGAAACTACAGTTTCGGAAGTTATGAAAAGGCGATAAATAAGGAGTTCATGCAGCCGTGCTGGCTGGACTTTAAGCATAGACCCTTTCGCCGAAAATCTTGCTTCCCACGCGGATGAGTGTGCTCCCCTCCTCCATGGCTAAGTGATAATCGTGGCTCATTCCCATGGACAGTTCTTGGAAAGAGGGCACTTCTGCAAAGAAACGCTGTTTCACCTCATCGAAGATGCTTTTGGCCAAATGAAACTCCCCTCGAATTTGGTCCTCGTCATCAGTGTTGGTCGCCATGCACATCAGTCCATCGACACTCACATGGTTCATTGATTTCCATTCTCCGCTCTCGAGAAACGAAATGAGTTCATCGTAGCTGAATCCGTATTTGGTTTCCTCTGTAGCAATGTGGAGTTCGAGCAGACAATGCAGCACCCGGTTGTTTTTCTGTCCTTGCTTGTCGATTTCCCACATCAGTTTGGGTGTGTCAACAGCATGTATAAGCGAGATGAATGGCGCGATATACTTTACCTTATTAGTCTGGAGATGTCCGATGAAATGCCATTCTATGTCGTCAGGCAGTGTCTGTTGTTTGGCCACCAGTTCCTGTACATGGCTCTCTCCGAAAACCCTCTGTCCAGCCTGATAGGCTTCAAGGATGTTCTCTGCAGGATGGAACTTTGATATGGCGACAAGTCTCACCCCTTCTTTCAGGTCATCCGTGACAGACTTGAGGTTCTCAGTGATGTTTATCATTCTCCTTTGTATAGGATTACTGTTCGTATTCGGGTTTGTCGTTAGCTTCCACCAGAGGTTCGTAAGGATAGACATCGAGCAAGTTAGTTTCCTGCACCATGGCAACCACGTAGTCCATCATACTGCCCTTCATGCCCTCCTCGAAGCGTTTCAGTGCATCCTTCAGACTGCTTGCCTGTACCAGCATCATCGAAGACGTTTTCTTTTCCTTCTGTGTTTTCTCGTCGTATGAGATGAAATTGCATTTCACTTTGTACCATTTGTCGGCATCGGAATCAGTGGTCTGGAAGAGTTCACTGTACTTCACGCGCTTGATATCAGCCACAGTCATCTCTCCATTGCAGAAAGGAGAGACCTCTTTGATGATGCGCGCCTCAGCCTCTGTAAAATTGAGTGCATCAACGAGATATGGCTCCACGGTTTTCTGAATCTTGCCTGAATCGAGTTGTTTTTGGGTCTGAACCTTGCATTCAAACCAGTTGTTCATAATCATTGCTTAATAGAATTTATTTGTTTGTATTTATTGCATTACTTCTGTTTTCCAAACACTTAGGATGAGACTTGCGAGCATCCCCTGCTTTCTATTTGTCACGAATTAGCGAATTAGCAAATTTATATTTTACCTGTCAGAATTAACAGAGGGATTATCTTATCACGAATTATCGGATTCAATCGCGAGCGATTTCTTGAAGTTGGGTGAATGGGATTCCAAATTGCAAAGTTATGTTTTTTCGTGGTGAAATCTGACAAAAGGTTGAATTATTTTTCACGATAGATGTTAAATAATCGGGCATATATACGCTTTTCCAAAAAAATGATTATTTTTGCATGTAATAATTCACGCGACAAAGGGAAGAAGGTAAGAGAACAGAAAACATCACAACAACACATTAAAAACGTAATTCATCATGAAAGACTTAAAAGGAACAAAAACAGAGAAAAACCTGCAAGAGGCATTTGCAGGTGAGAGCATGGCTCGCAACAAGTACACTTACTTCGCCTCCAAGGCCAAGAAGGACGGTTACGTTCAGATAGCCGCCATCTTCGAGGAAACGGCCCAGAACGAGAAGGAGCATGCCAAGATGTGGTACAAGTATCTCAACGGCGGTAAGGTCAGCGACACCACGACCAACCTTAAGGATGCCGCAGATGGCGAGAATTTCGAGTGGACAGATATGTACGACCGTATGGCCAAGGAAGCCGAGGAAGAAGGCTTCACTGAGATAGCCGCCAAATTCCGCATGGTAGGCGCGATTGAGAAACACCACGAAGAGCGTTACCGCAAGTTGCTGAAGAACATCGAGGAAGCCATTGTCTTCTCTCGCGAGGACGACTGCATCTGGCAGTGCTCCAACTGTGGCCATATCGTCATCGGCAAGAAGGCACCAGAGGTGTGCCCAGTCTGCGACCATCCGCAGAGTTACTTCCAGATCAAGGCAGAGAACTATTGATTATTCTATGTAACCGGAATACTCGGAATAATCTGAGTATTCCGGTTAATCAGTCAGGAAGATAGTGACTCCTCGGGCGGCCTGTGCGCCATAGACGAGGCTTTGTTCAATGTCGGCAGTCTTGGAAGGACCGCTGATAAAGGTGCCGAAGCCATAATCATTGAACTGTATTCGTCGATAAGCCTCATGCATGTTATTGACGATGTTTCGCCTTGAGATGATTATGACAAGGTTCTCGCTGATGAAACAGATGGCTTTCTCCTTCATGTTCTGCGGAATCCAGATACAAGCATTTTCTGCCACACCCACCTCGCCTTGGATGACCCCGACATCAGTGCCGTCCAAGTCTTGCGCTTTGTCCACAAGGTCGGGATTGCGGTCAGCCTTCACCCCAGCCACATTACTGCTGATGACCTTGGCATCAGGATAAGCCTCATGGATTTTCCCGTTGATGTCATCGCCAGGTTTTATCTCCATCAGCCTTGCCCCACCAGCCGTGGTGGCTACCTGTATGAACTTCGCCACAGGGTCGGGATACTGAATGCCCTGTATGTCAATTTCAGGTTTCTCGTAAGTCGTCTTGGTATTCTTTCGCAGACGACCCAGTATGTCTTCTCTACTACTCATTTTTTCACTTTCCCCTCCTTCCAAAGTTGATGAAACGATTTCTTTGCGAACTCAGGCATCTTGTGTCCTATGCTCCATGCGTTCAAGCGGAAGTCGGTCATGAACGAAGGCAAGATGTTGACAACAGACGCCACACGAAGTGTCCCTGTATATACCGACGGATGGTTGAAGAGGAATCTCATGCCCTTAGACATCATTTTCTTCATCGCATCCGCATGATTCCAGCCGTCGAGTTGCTGGCGCCACCTGTAGATTTGCTGGCTGAGGTCCACCTTGACAGGGCAGACATTGTCGCATGAGCAACAAAGACTGCACGCTGAAAGATTGTGATAGTTCATGTCCTTGTCCTTGAGCATTCCGAGATTGATGCCTATGGGACCAGGGATGAAATAGGTGTAACTGTATCCCCCCGAACGCCGATAGACGGGACAAGTGTTCATACATGCCCCACAGCGCATACATTTGAGCGTTTGCCAATGTTCCTCATTGGCAATGATTTCGCTGCGTCCGTTATCCACAAGCACGATGTGCATCTCCCCTCCTGGGCGAGGCTTTCGGAAATGAGATGTATAGACAGTTGTTTCCTGACCAGTGCCACAACGTGCGAGCAGACGTTGGAACACCCCCATCGCCTCGTAGTCGGGGATGAGTTTCTCAATGCCCATGCTGACGATATGGAGTTTGGGGATGCTTGTGCTCATGTCGGCATTTCCCTCGTTGGTGCAGACCACCACATCTCCGGTAGCAGCGATACCGAAGTTGGCTCCAGTCATTCCGCATTCAGCGGTCATGAAGTTATCGCGGAGGTGCAGTCGAGCTTGATGCGTGAGGTATGTAGGGTCGCAGTTGCCAGGTTCTGAACCAATTTTCTCCTCGAAGCACTTGCCCACCTGTTCCTTGGTGATGTGGATAGCCGGCATGACGATATGACTTGGCGCAAGTTCCATCAACTGGAGTATTCGCTCACCAAGGTCGGTTTCCACAGGTTCAATACCCTCTGCAATCAGATGCTCGTTAAGATGGCACTCTTCGGTGAGCATAGATTTGCTTTTCACCACTTTCTTCACGTTGTGGCTACGGAGGATGCCGAGTACAATGGCGTTGTACTCTTCCGCGTCTTTCGCCCAGTGGACGATGACGCCGTTATTCTTGGCATTGGCCTCAAACTGCTCGAGATAGTCAGCGAGATGAGTCACGGTGTGGCGTTTGATTAGGTCTGCCGCAGTCCGCAGGTCTTCCCACTCGGGGAGCGCGTCAGCCATCTTGTCTCGTTTCTGCCGGACGCTCCAGAACGTGCGGTCGTGATGCGCCACCTTGTCGGCATCTTCGTTGAACAGACGGGCAGCGATGGAATGTTTGGTACTCATGAGTGATGTCTTGAAATCAATTGAATGCGAATGAAAATGCCTAAGCGAAAAATCGTTATGTCGTTATGTCGAAATAACGTAATAACGACTTAGTAATGCTTAAAAAATAAGTTGCCTCAATAGTTGGGTTTTATGAGGTAGTTCCACTTCCCGAGTTTTGGTGCGAAAACGACCT
>CACYEC010000269.1 GCA_902773225.1 uncultured Bacteroidales bacterium | reverse complement strand
TGAAAGTCAAACCTTCTGAACCTGCAAGGGCATTCCAAATTGTTCCTGCCACATTACCTGCTTTTTCCTGCAACATAATCGTAATTTTACCTAAAATTGTTAAACTAAAATTGAGTTTCTTAAAAAAATCTTTGCAAAATTATTGCTTTGCAATGGATTGCACAAATTTTTCAGCAAAAAAATGCCGAAAAATCAAAAAAAATTCACATTTTTGATAAAATAATGCACATTTATGAGTTTTTTTGCCGTGTTCGCACACAACACATGCTGTGTGCGAACACAAACGGGAGGAATATAGACAATTCGTAGCTCTATCTGAAATCATTCAAACTCCATTCATCGCGCCATGGTATTTCAATGACACCGGTCTTTTTGTCGGCGATGAGCGGAAGCCAGATGTAACGGCTGTCGGCTAAGTCTTTCTTCTTCCACATATCGAAGCAAGCGATGAAGATTCCTTTCTTAGCGTTAACCGGGATGACGTATGTGCTTTGACCATAGAAGGTCTTGTCGGCATCAGGACCAGTACAAGGGTCGCCCACGACAGTCCATTCTCCCATGACGTTGTCAGCCACCGCAAGTTCAGCGCGGTTGGGGTCCCAACCAGTGCATCCACTGGAGAGCATATAGTATTTGCCATTGTACTTGAAGACAGCAGGAGCCTCGCGCGCCATGTCCACAAATCGGCGCACAAATGTACCGTCAGGACGGAGGTAGTCGTCTGTCAGCCTGTTGATGTGTAGTGTCTGGTTGTTCTCCGACGAGCAGAACTGATATGCCGTTCCATCGTCATCAACGAAGAGCGTCTGGTCACGGCTCATGCCGTCATTAGGCCGGAAACTCTCGATATACTTGAAGGGACCTACAGGTGAATCGCTGACTGCAACCCCAGCACATGCCTTCGAATAGTCCGCACTTTCAGCATGCACCCACATCACAAACTTCTTGGTCTTCTTGTTGTAGATAACCTTCGGACGCTCAATGACTTTCGACGGATGAAGGTCGCTGTCAGGATTGTCAGGTTCAGCCTTCAGCGCCACACCCTCAAACTTCCAGTTGAGCAGGTCTTTGGAAGAGTAGCAACTGACACCGCTGACATCGGTTCGGTAGCATTCCCATGTGGCCCAACTTGGGAGGATTGTCTCGCCTACTTTATATTCGCCATACATATACCAGGTACCTTTATAGTTCATCAGACCTGCACCATGGGCATTGATCATATTGCCGTCAGTATCCTTCCAGACCTCTTTAGGGATAAAACTCACGTTTCGACGCTGTGCGTAAGCAGTGTCGTAATTAGCAAGGACCATCAAAGTGGCCATTACGATTTGAAACAATTTTCGGATTGTCATTTTGTGGTTAGAAAAGTACGTTTTTTCCATCATCATGATTGCAAAAATGTAATGAGGTTATTTTTCAAACACAAATTTAGATAAAAAAACGGATTTATCAGCCAGCATAGATAAAGAAAAAAATAACAATAGAGAAAAAGAGTTCTACTTTGCAGAAAACGATACTTTTTGAAAATTTCCTCTATAAAAAAACATTTTTATAGACTCCAGACGTAAAATCATCAAGTTTTTATATACTTTTGCATTATTCCAAAGTTTAACCGAAAAAATAATACAGCATCATGATGAAAAAGACTGTTGTTACGGCTATATTGGCCTTATTCCTGTCATACGCCCATGCACAGGACTACACAATCACCAGCGCTGGTGTAGTGACTGAAATCACGTTCTATACTCCTCAGATTGTCAGAGTGACCAAGTACCAGAGTTCGGATGCTCTGGGCAAATCAGACCCCAAGGTAGTGGTGACCATGACTCCCCAAAAGGTGAACCCGACATTACAGCAAGGCAACAGCGTCGATACACTCAAGACGGATGAGATGACAGTCACCTGCAATAGAACGACAGGTGTGGTCGGTTTCTATCGTCCTGACGGCACAATCCTCCTTAAGGAACGTGGCCGCGCCACGTTCACCAAGCGGACATCGCACACCATCGACCCATACGACGTGTCGCAGTCGTTCCGTCTCTCGAATGGCGAAGCCATTTATGGTTTCGGTCAGGTGCAGGACGGCAGCCTCAACCACCGCAACAAGAGTTACAGCCACATGGTTCAGAACAACATGTCGGTATGGATTCCCTTCTTCCACTCGACAAGGGGCTATGGCCTTTACTGGGACTTGTACGGTCCTTGCGACTTCAGCGACAACACATCGAATGGCGCCACCTTCAAGACAGAGGCCGCACACGCTGTGGATTACTACGTTCTTGTTGGTTCCGAAAACGATGGTGACGATGTGGTACGCCGTGTGCGGGAACTGACGGGTCAGGCAACAATGGTTCCGCTGTGGACATTCGGTTACTTCCAAAGCAAGGAACGCTACCAAAGCGCCACCGAGACGTTGGGTGTGCTCCAGAAATACCGTTCTCTCAATGTTCCTATTGACTGTGTGGTTCAAGACTGGCAGTACTGGGGTGGCAACAACCAATGGAATGCCATGGAATTTCTCAATCCCCAATTCAGGACCGACTACCCCAAGATGATTGACGGTGTACACAACGACGGCGGCCACCTGCTCATCTCCGTCTGGGCCAACTTCGGTCCCGACACCAAGCAGTACGCCCATTTCAAGACTAACAATCAGTTGATGAAGATGGGCAACAGCATCATGACCACGACCTATCCACCTAATTCGGGAGTGGCCATCTACAGTCCCTACCAGCAGTCGGCCCGCGACTATTACTGGAAGTGCCTTTATGAGGGTCTGGTGAACAAGGGAGTTGACGCCTACTGGGTTGACTCATCCGAACCCGACCATTACCAAGGAGGCGAGGACTGGGAGCGAACCAACGACTTCATCGTTCTGGACAAGGACGGCGAGGACAATGCCACCCTCAATCCCCATTCCTTGGAATCGACCCACACATGGCGTTCTATGCGCAATGTGTTCCCGCTGATGCACGCCAGTGGTGTGTATGAGGGTCATCGCAAGCAGAAAGCTGAGTTGACCGAGGCCAAGCGAGTGATGATTATGACACGCTCTGGTTTCGTAGGTATGCAACGCTATGGTGCAGGCACATGGAGTGGCGACATCACCTCCTCATGGGAGACTCTTGCCAATCAGATACCAGCCGCCCTCAATTACTCAGCCTGTGGCATACCCAGTTGGAACAGTGACATCGGCGGTTTCTTCAATGGTTCCTACCATGGTCCAGGCCAGGATACCTACAATGAACTCTACTGCCGTTGGATTCAGTTCGGAACGTTCTGCACCATTATGCGCAGCCATGGTTCCGGCACCGACCGCGCCATCTACCAATACGGAAAGGAAGGCGAGAGTTACTTCGACATCATCGCCCGCTACATCAACCTGCGATATGCCCTTTTGCCTTATATCTACAGCACAGACCGCCAGGTCTATCACGACGGCTACTCGTTCATGCGCGCCATGGGCATCGCCTACCCCGCTGACACCAAGACCCACGAACTGAAAGACCAGTTCATGTTCGGACGCGACATCTTGGTGGCGCCAGTGGTCAAATCACAGGCTGAGCAACGCAAGGTCTATCTTCCCGAGGGTGACAACTGGACCGACCTCTGGACAGGCCAGTCATTCGAAGGAGGACAGGCCGTGAACCGCAGTGTCTCCCTGGCGCTCATGCCCCTTTATGTACGCCAAGGTTCCATCGTTCCGTGGGGACCCGATGTTCAGTACAGTTCACAAAGCGACTGGAAGACCCTCGAAATCCGCGTCTATCCAGGAGCCGACGGTACGTTCACCCTTTACGAGGACGAGCGCGACAACTACAACTACGAACAAGGACATTTCTCTGAAATTCCCTTCTCTTGGGACGACGCCACCCATACACTGACCATTGGCACGCGTAAGGGCGAGTACAGCGGTATGCAGACCGACCGCACCTTCCGTATTGTGCTTGTCGATGCGGCGAACAGCCTCGGACTGGGCATCAAGCAGTCGGTGCGTTTCAGCAAGGAAGTAGCATACTCAGGTTCTGAGGTATCCGTGCAGATTGACAACGAGCATCTGGTAGCCGAGGACATCCCTGCCGTACAAGGCATCAAGGTCACTCCAGCCAATGTCAAACTGTATTTGGGACAGAGCCAGACCCTTAGCGTGAAGGCCACACTTGAGGACGGAACATCGCAGTTTGTCACTCTCGACGCTGTATGCGAGAGCAGCGACACTGAGGTTGCCTACATGCGCGACGGCATCATCTACACAGGACAGAAAGAGGGCTGTGCAGACATCAGCGTCACCTACACAGACGGACTCGGGAAAGACCATCATGCCACCGTGACCGTTGAGGCCTCCATCCCGACCAACATATACACATGGAAGGCTGCAGATTGGTACCGAAACCGTGTAGCCGACCGTCTCGGGTCTTCCGACATCACTTACAGTAGCAAGGACAACACCATCACCATCACCAAGAAAGGCGCACAGAACATCGCGCTCAAATACTCAGAGAAGAAATACATGGAACCAGGGATGAAGTATCTTGTGGCTGTGGCTTCGGATATTTCGAAAGAAAAAGGCGACTCACAACTCTGGTACATCAACGGCACATGGGTAAACATCGTCAATCCCGTTGAGGTGAAAACGCTCTCAGACGGTCGTGTGATGGTGGCCTGGAGCATCGATGAAAACAAGGGATACGAACTCACTGGCGAAACCATTTTCGGTATGACTTCAACCAGCAGTACGGGACGTTCGGTCATCAGTTATGTGGGTTTCACTTCCGATTTGAAGAAGACCGAGCGTGAACTCAACGACGCTGTCGGTATCCGCACCCCGTCTATCGACCATGACGGGGCTAAAAAAGTCTATTCCCTTGACGGGGCATCCCGCCCCGCCCTTTCCCATGGCATGAATATCGTGGTCGATAACGACGGCAAAGCCTCAAAGGTTTATTTTAGTCATTAGTTTTTGGCTTAGCGATGGTCAAAACTGGAAGCATCCGGCATCGACATTGCCTGATTTGCGTTCCACGCCATTTCGGTCGGTAGGATAAAGGTCGAGGAAACGGTCGGACGCCTTGGAACGTGCCACAGAAGCGGAGTCAAGCCGGAAATCGTAGATGTAGTTTTCGGTATCGATGGTACGGAAGTTGTCCGCATGGTGTTCAAGCGTGTCGAGTGTGCAGGCCACAAAATTGGTGTCGTCATCGGCTATTACTGTGGCCAGCACACAATTCTCGAAATGATAGTTGAACAAAACATCGGTGTATTGGCTTTCGCTGGCTTTTTCTCCGTAGATTTCGTCTTCCTGCCCACCTGTGATATAACAATTGTAGAACGAGGCTCGGTGTAAATCGACGATAGTGTCGTTGCGGGTGTTGGTGAGTTTAAGGGCTGCGCCGTATTGCTTCCAAGGATAGAACTGCGCGATGGTGCAGTGGACGAAATCGGCATACCCGCCTAAGATGTCGATGCAATATGAATTAGCGTTGCTTATTTGGCAGTTGGCCACGTATGCCGTACAAAGATTGAGGCTGATTCCTGCCCCCGCCACATTGTGAATGGTGCTGTTGGTCAGCGTGAGTTTACGCTCCTCATTTTCCTTTCCATCGCAATAGATGCCGTAAGAACCCGAATGAATATCGGTGAAGTCGATGATGTTATCTGTGCTTTCTGGAGCGAGCCACACCCCACCCCACTGTGCATCCAAGCGGTCGTAAGGCAAGTAGTCGAACATATGGTCGAGACGGTCGCCACGCATCACTACAGGATGATCCAGAGACCCTTCAGCATGCAACGACCCATGAACCTTAAGGCTGGCTTTGGCATGGAAATAGAGATGTGTGCCTTCGGGCAGAGTCAACGTGCAACCAGGGGCAACCACAAGGCTGTCGTAAATAAGGAAAGGACGTGTTGCTGTCAATATGGTGTCAGTCTGGAAGCGGATGTGGTCAAGAATGATGACATCTTGTCCGTAGGCAAGCAGATGGACAAATTGCCGTGCGCCGTTCTGATGGGTGAAGACGATAGAATCCTCGATAAGCACAGGAGAGTCCTCGTCGGTGGGGTCAACATTCACCTCCACGAAAACAAAGATACTGTCCTTGTGGGCGATTTCCACATTGCTGAAAGTAGTGCCACTCTGTCCATCCACATTGATATAGAAACCGCTCCGTCCTCCACTTGCCAGAGCGACGGAGGTCAGGCGAACGCCGTCGGAATTGGGGTTGAAGACCTTGAGCCACTGTGTTGAAGACCCAATTGCAGTGAAGACGGTATCGAACTTGAGGGTGTCCTCAGAGAACTTCAATGGGGATGCGGGTGAACTGGTGAAAGACTCCTCGTCGGAACAAGAAACGGCTGTCATTGCCACTAAAAGCAATGACACCACGAATAATATGTGTGAAAAAGATTTATTCATTTCGAGAAAGTTGAACAGGCGTGGTTTGGGTAGCCTATAACTTAAAACGAAACATCCATCCTTTTATTATAACATCTGTAGAAAATCTCCCACACCTAAGGGATTTGTTCGGCAGTTCAGTCATAATACTCAATTCTCAGTTCCTCGGTGACATTATAGTCCTCATGAAAATCATCGCCATACTTATAGACAATCTGCCATCCCCGATAAGCAGAGGGGACTTTCAGGGTTTCCAGAACATACCAGTCAGGACTACCAAAGTCGTAGGATAGGCCGTCGAGGACGATGATGTTAGAGGCATAATCAAAACGATAATAGCCTCCACCTATGCAATCGTCGCCTGGTTGCAACAAGTCCTTGTGCATGTGGACCATGCCCAGACGGAAAATACCTTCAAGAGTGATAATGAATTTTGGTTGGTCCATACGTAGATTTATTTAGGGATGTTCTATGAATAAGGCCACTTCAGGAACTATTCGGCAGGCATAGCGATACGGAATCCGAGACTGGCAAAGACGTAGCCACGGGAGGAACCACGTCTCGATACCCTGCAGTCGTTGGCGCTGTTGGCAAAACTACCACCACGGACTGTAATTTCTTCAGCGGCTTCCAAAACACACTTCGGGTTGGTCTGGCTGTCTTTGCTGTATGGCGCATAGTCGTCAGCGCAATACTCATCCACGTTGCCACTCATGTCGTAAATGCCCAGTTCATTGGGAGCCTTTGCCTTCACAGGGTGAGCCCCGCCCTTGATATCATCAAACCACGCCACGTCGGCAAGGGTGTTGGAACCCGCATACTTGTAGCCCTGGCTCTTATTGCCGCCACGCGCCGCATACTCCCACTCCGCCTCAGTAGGCAAGCGGAATTGACGACCAGTCAGTTCACTGAGTTTTGTAGCGAAGAAATCGCCATCCGACCATTCCACATTCACTACCGGCAAGTCCTCACCCTTAACGTCTGACGGGTTTTCGCCTATCACTGCCTCATATAGAGCCTGTGTCACTTCTGTTTCACCGATGTAATAATCGGACAGCGTGACGTTGTGCGCGGGTTTCTCATTGTCCTTGGCATCCGTTCCCTGCTCCGCTGTGGCGCCCATATTGAATGTGCCACCTTTAACAAGAATCATAGTGAAAGAAGTACCTTTCACAGTGAAAGTGACCTTCTCTTCATTGGCGACACTATTGTTTGCCAGACTGTCGCTGGTGTTTTCACCCGTAGTTTCCTTCTGGGTAGAAGAACTGCATGACGAGATAATCAGAACACTTGCCACGAGGGTCAAAAGAAATAAGGAATTGAGCTTTTTCATATTAAGTTTTTTCTATTTGGGAATTGTTCTACAAAGATAATTAAAGAATCGATTCCATGAATAAACAATCCTTTGCTTTGGTTCAAAATGTTGAATAATTCACATTATTTAACCATGAAAAGCACTTTGCGTAACTATTCACCCATGTCCTTGAAAGGGATTTCACTCGACATAAACTTCCACCCCCATGTCGCAGAGAGAGACTTCTCTCGATAACCATGGGTACATGGAGCGAAGCAGAATGCTTCAATCTTGATTGCCAGGCTTCCAGACGAATAATCCATCAGCGTTGGCCAATGAAGTGATTAGTTCTATCAGCAGACTGTCAGGATTATAAATGGTCATATAGAGATCGTCACCGTTAAAGCCTATCATAGCGTCTTTCGACTCTATAACAACGTGTATGGCTTGGCCTGACGACACCCATTCTCCTATGGCATCTGGCTGGGGATTCTCCACCCAATGATTGCGAACAAACACCGATATATCAAAGTAGCAGTTCAGTTTGATGAGTATGTTACTGAATTTCCGGCATATCTCACCAAACTGTGGCTGCCTTAAGAAATACTCCTCAATTCTGAAATACTGTCCTTTACTGTCAACAGGAACTTGTTTGGGCAGAAAGTCTATCACCCAAAACGGTTTCTCCAAATATTGCTCTACGATAGTCATACTTCAGTATCTTTTGCAAGTTCGCCACCTTCTCAGATTCTTTATTTGAGTTACAACCTGATGATTGCGCATAAAGGGGGCTTCACATTGTCATGTTCAAATGCTTGTCAAGAGCAAAAGTAACGCTTTCCATTCATATTGTAAAGGAAACAGAACAGTTTTTTTCATTGTATTCAACTTCCTTAGGTTCTGTATGCTTGAACACATTCTCACATAAAAAGGAAAACTATTTCTTTACGACAGACCTATATATTCCCATTTTTTGTCTAATTTTGTAGTCTTAAGTTCATTTAGATAGCATCTCATGATTCAACAGATTCACGGATTCAAGAAAAAAGCCAGGATGAAAACACTGTTTATACTCTCAGGCGCAGGAGATTCTTTCTATTAAGTTTGTTCAATTGAAAGCGACTTAAGACAGACCGACTTTTTACAAATATCAAACCAACTAATATCTACTGATTACATGATGAACGAGAATGAAATCCACCATCTTCCATCAGAGGGTAATCTGACACCTTCAGAAAAATGGAGCAACCAAACGTATGACAATGACATGGAAACTGCGTCCCCCTCTCCAGACTTCAATGAAGGACAAGAAGCCAAAGAGGGACTTACCTTCAACTGGTTTAACCTCCTTATTGGAGTGGGCATCTTCCTCTCGCTTTCCAAATCGGGCAATATCTTCTCCGATGATTTTACAGTCTATCCCTTCTTCGCTATCGCTGTCATCATCCATGAATTGGGTCATGTGATTATCGGCAAGTCTTTTGGTTGCTATATCAAACAGATACAGGTGTTCTTCCTCTCATTCATTAGTTACAAGCCCAAGCCAAGTCCAGAAAGCAACTCATGGCGAAACATCACCTGGAGTCTTGGGGTTCTTCCACTGGGTGGTGTCACGGTATTCAAATCTCGGAAAACACGAGATGAGTACTACGGGGACGACATGGAATCATACAGCCAAGAAATGGATATGACAGCAGCCACCTCACCTTACATCGAAGACAAGCCAGCGTGGCAACGTCTGCTTATCTCCGCGGCAGGAGTGTTGTTCAATTTCGCCACATTTCTTATCCTCTATTTAGCCATACCCATTATGTCAAATGAATGTTACGACATTTTGTGGCCTTTGATAGCATTTTCACTGATTTTAGGATTACTGAACATACTTCCTATTTATCCCCTTGACGGTGGTGCAATTGTTTTTGCTTTGTACGAGATTATCGCTGGCAAGAAACCATCTCCAGGGTTCACCAAGGTTTGTGGCTGGATAGGTTTTATCTTTATTGTCCTGTTTTTCTGGGTATTCCCTGAATGGTTGGGAAACATCTTGAACGGTTTGTTCAAGTTATTGTTTTGAAAGGCATCTTGTGGTCATAGCCACGAACATCAGACAATAATCAATGGTCTATGAAACATGTTCTATGGGCAATGACCAACACTATACATAACTTTTCATGTTATTTTTCTCAAATATCGTTTGTTTCAGTATTATTTTGTAATTTTGTAGCATACAAAAAATAAGCGCCACAATTTGCGGCAATCTAATGACAAGATAAAAAAAACAGGAATTATGAGCGTAACATACCCATCATCGGAACTAATTGTCAACCCTGACGGCAGTATCTTCCACCTCCATCTGCTCCCCGAGCAGTTGGCCGATAAAGTGATACTCTGTGGCGACCCCGACAGAATCAACCTTGTAGCCTCTCATTTCGACTCACAGGAATGTGATGTCAGGAGCCGTGAGTTCCACAGCATTACAGGTACCTACAAGGGCAAGCGCATCACAGCCCTTTCCACCGGCATCGGTTGCGACAACATCGACATCGTGATGAACGAACTCGACGCACTGAAAAACATTGACCTCGAACAACGGGAAGACAAAACCAAACACACGGCTATGGAGATTGTGCGCATCGGCACCTGTGGCGGTTTGCAACCCTACACACCTGTAGGCACCTTCATCGTCAGCGAGTACTCCATCGGATTCGACGGACTGCTCAACTACTACGACGGTCGCGACCGTGTCTGCGACCTCGACTTCGAACGTGCCTTCACTACACACCAACAATGGGACATAAGGAAAGGCGCACCCTACGTGATTCAGAACTCCCCCGAAATGGCAGACCGTATCTTCGACCCTACGGCAGGTATGGTGAAAGGTGTGACAATCTCCTGCGGTGGTTTCTTCGGACCTCAGGGACGCAGACTGCGTATTCCCCTCTCCGACCCTCAGCAGAATGAGAAAATCATGAGTTTTGAATACGAGGGAAAGCGCATCACCAACTTCGAGATGGAAAGTTCGGCCATCGCCGGTCTGTCGGCACTGCTTGGTCACAAGGCCGTGACCGTCTGCATGGTGATAGCCAACCGAGTGGCAAAAGAAGCGAACGCCAACTACAAGAACAGCATCGACACATTGATTGAACTGGTGCTGGACAAGATTTAACATGTATATTCACGGATTGTCCATTGAATTTACAGATTAGAATTCTCAATCAGAAATGATGTTACCCCATCAACATATTCCATCATTCCACCCAAGGTCGAAATACTTGAACAACTGATGAGAATTGCTTTGTTTGATTTTTGGACAGCAAATGAAGACCGAAACGCCAATAATGCTAACATGATGTACGATGTTGCTAAAGGGCTATTATTCTCTATAGACTATGGTTGTATTTTTAATACTGCAACATTCGACTACCCTCTTTCTCAACTGACATATACAGATACTATTCTGTGGTCAGACATTTTTAGGCATCTTGTACAAAATCAAAGAACAGAAACGATATATACTATCATAAAACGGCTGAAAGAAGAATACGCACAAATCATTATAAAATGCAACTTTATAACCAATCAATTATGTGAGGATATACCACAAGAATGGAATGTACCTAAGCCTATTATTAAAGAGAAACTCCACCAACTCTTCGACGAACAATGGATAACAAAAACTTGGAATAATTTCACTGAATTCCTAAATGAGAACATTAATTATGAATCAATTAAGATATAGTATTATTTATGCCGTTTTGCGACCAGAAATTGCTGAACGGATTAGCGTAGGTCTCATCATCATAGATGGTGAGAAGATTGACATACTTTACTCAAAAGAAAAACTCGATGCCATTCGAAGCCTTTTCTCTCAGAAAGAATATGAATTCATTTCTCAAGTTGTTAGTTCAATGCCTACAAACGGAAGCATCAACAGTATTGAAGCCATTGATTATCTCATCCGTTATTCCAACAACATGATAGCCTTCTCGCCCTTGGAAAGTATAGATATCGCTCCCACTGAACAGAGTAAAAACCTCCTGTTTCAGAATTATGTTTATGATAGTTCTACTATAAAAACATAATCTTCAGCATTTCATTCCTATATAATATTCTGATTTACGAATTCATGTACATTTATAGAACTCCTTTACATCAAAAATCATTAACGTTTACATCATGGAAAAGAACGAATTCATCGAGAATCTCCGGAACTTGATTTCGGGCGAGAAGGACGAAACGGCAGTCCTTGCCAACACCGCAGCATATATCAAGGAGGTATACGGCTGGTTCTGGATAGGCTTCTATATCGTACGAGGCGACGAACTGGTATTGGGTCCATTCCAAGGCAGCGTGGCTTGCTATAGAATCAAGAAAGGACGGGGAGTGTGTGGCACTTCATGGCAGAAGAATGCCACAATAGTGGTGCCAGATGTGGAGGACTTCCCTGGACACATCGCTTGCAGCAGCCTGAGCAAAAGTGAAATAGTGGTTCCGCTCCGCGACAGCCAAGGCGAGGTCAGAGCCGTTCTCGACATCGACAGCGATGAACTCGCCACCTTCGGCGAGCAGGAACAAGAAGTGATGGAGGCCACTGCGAGAATTGTGGAAAAACAGATATTTGAATAAACAGACTCTAATTACTAACTGCAAACTTGTTAAGAACAACTATGAATAAAAGACTATTACTCAGGGCGGTTATGCTGATGTTGGTAGGGATGACCAGCATTTTCTCTGCTACGAACGCTGTAGCAGCAGTCAATGACAACATCAACGACCAAGTAGCCCGACAGAAAGAAGTGGATAACGGTGGCAGTGGCCGCTACCGCGCCATCGTTGTCAGTGAGAAATCATTACCCGACTTCACAGTCTATCGTCCTCGGAACGTGCAGTATGCCGCAAGAAGAGAAGGACCACTGCCTTGCCTCATCTGGTGCAATGGTGCCTGCTCGGGTTCGTCAATCGGCTACGAGCGAATGCTGAATGAAATTGCCTCGCATGGTTATGTGGTAGTAGGCATCGGTTCTTTCGAGATGGTGGACAGCGAGCGCGATGACGGAGGCTCCAACGAGAAAATGGTGGTCGATGCCATCAACTGGCTAGTAAGGCAATCCAACACGAGGACAAGCGACTACTACAAAGCCATCAACGTGAACAACATCGCTCTTTCCGGCCATTCCTGTGGTGGAGCGCAAGCCATCGCCAACTGCGCCAACTCACGTGTCAAGACCCTCCTGATCATGAACGCAGGTATGGGAGGCATGTCGATGGGAGGCGCGTCACCACAGACACTCAACTCGCTCCACTGTCCTATCATCTACATGACAGGCGGAACGGGCGACGTGGCATACGATAACGCCAAGGTCGATTACGGTAAGGTCAAGAAACCAGTGGCATGGGCCGACCTCTCTAATGCCGGTCACGGCGGCACCTACTGGGCGCAATACGGAGGCGAGTTCGGACGCATCGCCATCAAATGGATGGACTGGCATCTGAAAGGCTACAAGCAAAACGCCAGGATTTTCCTGAAGCCCGACCTGACCGGTTTCGCTCGGGAATGGAGTGTCAAGACACGCAACTTCTCAAGCCAAGACATGGACTATGACGGACCGTTTGAGGATATGGAAACCTTGACAGACACCGTTTTCGACAGAAAGGCTGCCGACAGCGTTTTCGACTTCGGTGCCGATATCAGTTCCCTGACTGTGCTCACCAATAAAGGCAAGATATTCTACAATAAGGAAGGAGAGAAACAAGCCTTGATGCCACTGCTGAAAGAACAGGGCATCAACAGCGTCAGAATCCGTGTGCTGAGGAGTCCGTCTGACAAGAATTACGACTGGAGTTACGCAAGGGTCTTGGCCAACTTGGCGAAGAACCAGGATTTCAACATCATGCTCGACCTCCACTACTCCGACCATTGGGGAGAATACACGATGCCTGAAGCTTGGAAAGACTTCGAATTCGACAAAGTCCTATCGAATGTCAAGACCCACAC
>CACYEC010000268.1 GCA_902773225.1 uncultured Bacteroidales bacterium | reverse complement strand
CTTTCTTGTGACGCAGTTTTCAGTTTCTCACCAAAAGCGATCATTTTCTTGTCCATATCACTCAACTCATGGCTCTTCACAAGGCTTTCCGTGTCGTTGTTTTTCTCGTTGTCTTTTTTACAGGACATTACTGTTACTGAAACGATTGCAGCAATAATCAATGCAGCAACACTTAAGATAGTTTTCTTCTTCATTTTAGTAAGGTTTTAATTTGTTAATATTTTTGTTTGTACTTTCAATCACCCACTCTGCGAAGAACTATTATCTTTACTACGCAACAACGGGTATAACGAACTCATCAAGAGCCTATGCCCTTACGTTCAGGTTTTCTCGTTTTGCCTCAGGTGTTTGAGGGCTAAGGCAATCTTCCACAAAAGCAATCTCTCCTCAAACACCTTGTTTTATATAAAGCCCCTCTCCCAGGAGGCTTCAATGAATGAATTTGTTCTTCTCCTTCATAAACATTTTCGTTTCGCGTTCATCAATCCGTCACCGTAAATTCACCATAATACTCGTCACCGTTGGAGAGCGTAAAGGTGACAATGTAATTTCCCACATTGGGAATGTAAACCTGCAAACCATTCGGTGTTAACACCGAGAAGCACTGAACCGAAGCTCCTGCCGTCGTGGCGACTTCCACAGACACTTGCCCAATGTTTTCATTGAATACCACCGTGAGAACATGCCCATTAATTGAAGGAATAATCGAATTACCCCTACTCGGCTCTGAACTGCTAATCGCTTCTATTAAACCAATTCGTATTCCTTCTCCCGCCTCTATTGTTGTTTTTTCACTGCGGGCTATACAAAATGCTCCCGAAAAGACTAAGCAGAGCATCAGAATCAGTTTTGATAATTTTTTCATCGTGTATTAGGTTTAACATCACGATGTAAAAGTACCGGGGTTCTAAAACCCCTGCAAGAACATGTTGGTTAGGATTGGTTAGGGTTTTTGACTAACGTCTTATCAATCAAATAAATGAAGAATCCTTAGCCATACCCATCAAGGTGATGGGAAGTGGATTATCGCTGCCGAATATCTTACGCATTTTACCATTGCGCTCAAAAACGGTATTGTAGGTGCGCTGCATCAAGGCGGCAATGTCGGCATCGGTCAGCCCCAACAGATAAAGGCAACAATAGTCAAGGTCACCGTTGGTAAGCTCTGGATAGGCCTTATTGAGGCGGACGGTAAACTGCCCGAAATGACGGTCGACGGCCAAACGCAAGTCCAGCAATTGCTGCTTGTCCAAAGCAGAGTCCTTATAGATGATATAGTCAATTTTCGATTTGAACTGCCCTTCATTCACCCGATCCATGATGAGACGGCATATAGGTTCTTCATCGAACGAGACAGCCTTTTCGGTTTTTGCAACCGAATCATCCATTTGCTTGATCTGGTCCTTCAGCTCGCGCAGTTCCCGGTTGCTCCGTTTCAGCCGGCCAGATATAGCCGCTTGTTCCATACGGTGGGTTTGTCGCTCGGCTTCAAGGACTTCTGCGTGCTGCTTTTCTCTTTCTTCCAACTCTTTTCTTGCCTGAGCCTCTTTTGCTTCCATCTCCTGTTGGTGATGTTTCTCTTTATCTTCCAAGGTCTTTTCCGCTTCAGCTTGTCGCCGTTTCAACTCTTCCTTATGTTGTTGCTCTGTTTTTCCAAGTATTCTATCAGCTTCCTCTTGCTGCTCTTTAAGAAGTTTCTTGCTCTTTAGCTTTGCTAAAATAATGATGGCTAAAACAACTACAACAGCAATAGGTACCACCATTCTGATCGTATTTCTGACGGAGTCTCTTCGTTCTGCTTCAGCTTCTTTTTTCTGTTTTTGGTTCAGGTAACCCTTATACGAATCCTCAAGCTTCGAAACCATCGCCATGTCTTCTCCCTCTGGTTTCTTATGGTCACCTAAGAACAGAATACACTCGTCTTTTTTCCCCTCATTTCCAAGGTGTTCATAATTAATAAGAAGATACTCCGCGGCTTGTATTTGTAAAGAAACATAATCCTGATTCTCAAAAACAGGTTCCAAATAACACACAGCAGAATCAAAAGATTGCTCAACCGTAAAAATGCTTCCTATGGCGAGAAATCGGGTCAGTCTTTCCTTCTCACAAGCCGCATAGTAAAGCATCTTCCTAATAGTAGTCAACGGATCTTCCGCACTCAACCCATCTTGAAAATCACAAAGTGCCTTTGTAGAAACAACATCCCGATAAACAAGGTTATTGATGTCAGATAGTCCTTCAATAGCTTGCTCGTAATAATACCTTGCAACATCCCTTTCTCCCTTCTTGTCATATTGTTTCCCAATAAAAAAATAAGTATTGGGTATCTCTTTGGTCAAAGAAGGTTCTTTCCGGCAGTAACCCAAAGCATTCTCTCCACATGCAATGGCAGGATCCATCATAAACTGCGAAGAAAAAAGCGACAGTAGTCTATTATAAGTATAGAACATAAACACTGCTCTATTACCCATCAAATCATTTTCATCAAAAAAATCTTCCATCAATCCCAATGCCTTCAGATACTCCTCACAAGCTAACACCTCGTTCCCTCGCTCATAGAAACCTACACCATTAATATAATGTGCCCGTGCATCCAAAAACACATTTCGCTCTTGTTCCTCTGCTCTGAGTTTACCTGCCCCTTGTCTATTATCCATCATCAACGAGTCAAAAAAATTCACAGCCTTCAACAACTCTTCTCGGTTACTCTGCTCATAATAGTTCTTATACAGCAATTCCGAAATCAGCAACTGGCAGTAATGTCCATTAAACACGTCCAAACTATCCGCTTTTGAACTGGCCGCAAATACCCTCAGCCTGGCAAATGCGCTATCAGGCTGTTTCCACATCAAACTGTCAATCTCCTCCAACTCCCTGCACGGCTCTTCCTCAGGCTCCACCACTGTCGAATTGCAAGCCGCCACCAGCGCAGCCACCAATAATACCAACATCCAAATCCCACAATTATTCCAATGTGTTTTCATCTCAAACGCTGAATTCAAGTCGCAAACGCAACCTTTTGTGTTAGACATAGGTTTAAATTGTTTGCAAAGATAGTCATTTCTATCCACCCCGCAAGGCGAGAACGGGGATTCACCTCCCCTTTCTCCCCTTGGGACAATGTATACGGGCTATTGCCCCCGCCTAAAGTTGCATTCGTCTCTTGAATTTAGGCAATTCCATGTAGCAAAAATCGAAATATTGAGTATTTTTGCAAATGAAATCGATGATTCAACGTAGTTAAAATGTCAATGCTTCACTACCTTGTCGGAGTAACTTGTTCCATTGTCCATGATGATGCGCAACGTATAGGCACCCGAAGGTAGTTGATTCGTCTCAATGCTCTCGAAGCCATT
>CACYEC010000267.1 GCA_902773225.1 uncultured Bacteroidales bacterium | reverse complement strand
TCTTACTCCAGAACAAAAAGCCGCTCTTGAAGAAGAAAGAAAGGAACGAGAGAAAGAGGCAAAGAAGGCGCGTGAAGATGCAAAGAAAAAATACAAGGAGAAACTTGACAAAATGACTCCTGAAGAACGTGAAGCCTTCTTAAAAGAGAAAGAAGAACATGCCCGTAAACTCAAACTCATTCATCAAAATAAGGACAAACTTTCTGGTCTTTCTAAGCGCATTCCATTGATGATGTATGGTGCTAATGTTGAAGATTTCAAGGAAGTCACTATTGATAACTTCACCGACAAGCGATTCATTGATGATGAGTCTTGGAATGAATTTATGCCTAAAGGTGTCAGCAGAGAGCTCTTCAAAAAACTCAGCAAGTTCTACAATGCTGACGTATTCAAAGAAGCAGGCGTTCGAATTCGTCAGTTGGCATTTGAAGCTGACACCATGAAGGTTGAGGAGCGTATTGCCCGAATCGCCCAGATTTTCAAGTGGTTCAAGAATCCAGATAAGGAAACTGTATTGACACCTTGGGAGGTCGTCAACAGGCACATGAGTAGCACCTTAGGAGGCTATACCTTCTTTGAAGATGATTTCAAGACTCCTTGCGTAAAAGTTGATGAAAAGACTGGTGATATTATAAGTACGCAAGAGCCTCGATTTGTAGATAAAGGTAGCGTAACTAGAGAAATCTTTGGTGATGGCACACTTGGAAATATCGATGAAAAGGCTGGCAGAATTAATACGAAAGTTCTGGAAATCAATTCTAAGACGGGCTTATATCCACTATATGTCGCCTATTCCCTCTACCGACATTTGTTACCTGTTTATGCAAAAGAAAAAGGCTTAATGGCTGATAACCCTGAAGATTATTCTGCTGAAGATGAGCAGGTAATATGGGATGAGGTTGTTAAAAACAATCTCTACGTAATCTGCAATACTAAGATGGCAGAACGAATCACGCGTCGTACTTTGGTCGGATTCCGAAAGAAGTCTGACGGTGATGAGATAGAATTACATGTTAAACAAGACAAGTTGATCAAGAGAGCAAGCGAAGATAGAGATGCTCTTATTACAGACCTACTCAACGAAGCATACTGGACAAACATAAAGATGAAAGAAAAAAAACTTACTTTTAATGCAGTTGTTGGTAATCCCCCTTACCAAACAGGTAATCATTTGCAGATTTATCCTATGTTCTACTTATTAGGTAGAGAACTAGGAGAAAATGTATCTATGATATTTCCTATCGGATGGCAAGAACCCAAAACGGCCAATAATCTTTCTGTTCTAAACACAGAAGACATAAAGGCAGACAAGCAGATAGTAAATATCAATAATGTTCACAACGTTTTCCCCGACGTTCCAGGTGCAGAATGGGTTAACATTGTGATGTGGAGGAAAGGGTATGACAACCAACTCAATGGAAAGCAACTTGTATTTGTTAACGGAGAAAATCCGCAAGAAAAACAACTCGTATGGAAGAAAAAAGAAGTTGCGAAACCACAGGAAATAGATTTGCTTGTTAAATGTGTTAGAGAGCAATCAACTTTTGTTTCATTGGAGTCAAAGACGTCATCTTTGAAACCATATGGCCTAAGAACGGATTTCTTACAAAATCCTTCTAAATATGGTTTGCCAGATGTGCTAGAATCCCCTCTTGCTGCTACTGATATCGTTTTGTATGGTTTGTATAACAGAAGACAAGTCGTACGCTATATTCCTTCGGACTATCCTCTTCCCAAAAAAACAAAGGCATTTGGATTATACAAGGTTTTTATAGGAAAAGCTTGGGGTAATTTTTCGGATAATTACTTAGGAGGAGCTTATGCAGACATTATTGTAGCAGGCCCTAACCAAATATGTACTGAGAATTTTTTGGAAAGTGGCTGGTTTGATTCTTCTAAGGAGGCTAATTACCATGCGAAATATCTTATGACCCAATTCTGTCGTGCATTGCTATATGCTAATAAATATAGTCAAGACAATTCTAAGAGATGCTTTATTGACGTGCCAGAACAAGATTATTCAGAATCATGGTGGGATTTATCCATAGAAGAAATAGACGAGAAATTGTTTGATAAATATTCTGTCCCATCACAAGTAAGACAATTTATACGTGATAATGTGCAAAAAAGGGCAGAAGATAATATACTGTTTAGTAAAGAATAACAGAAATGGAGCCTAGTTCTCATGACAAATTCCTCCTCTATCTTGAAACAACAAGTTATAAGTTCAATGAGGAAGGTAGAAAAAAACTGATTGAGTTTGCAGAAAAGCAGATGCCTGCTTTTCTGCACTCAAATGGTTATCCTGACTTCGGTGATTTGTATAGCAACCTCGAGCTAAGTTTCTGGAATGGCGTTGTGACAGATGGCCTTCCAACGTCAACTGATGAAGAACGTGAATATGCCCATATGGTGATGGAATCCATCAAGTACATCAAGGGATTCATTAAGTTTGACAAGACTGCCAACTATAAAAAGTTGTTGGCGGATAAAATTAAACGAGAAAAGCAAAAGGCTTCACTAAAGGGACAATCAGCCCCTGCAGCTCATGTAGATAACTCACAACCAGAAGAGGAAGGCCAACCTCGCAAAGAAGGTGCCGTCACTCAGGTTAGCGTAACTCACTATGAGCGTAATCCGGAAGACCGAAGGAAAGCATTAGAACGTGATGGCTACGAATGCCAGGTATGTCACATGAATTTTGTGGATACCTATGGCGAGATAGGTAAGGAATACATCGAGGTACACCACCTGTATCCCGTCTGCAACATGGGAGAGAACTACCAGTTTGACCCTCTTGATCCAGAAAAGGGGTTGGTTTGCCTCTGCTCTAACTGTCACTCCATGATTCATCGAGGTGGTCACTACGAGATGATTGATGGTGAGCGCAAGATGGTACCAATGACATTGAAGGAGTTGCAAGACGTTTACAACGAGCGGAATAAAACTGAATAAAACATATGACAGAATCACTTAAGCAACGGCTGTTATCCATTGACAGGCTTAAGCCTTATATATGGAAATTACGACTGACGAAAGAAGAATACAATCAGTTGCAGACATATGTAAAAGGCTATAATGGCGTCATCAACCAGGAATATGCCATCCTTGCCATCGTCTATATAGCGGAGTGGTATAAGAGAGATTATGATGGCAATGTTGCAAGTCCCCTTGAAAACATATCTGCTGAGAGTCTTTGGAAAGAATCAGGACTTGGGAAGGAATCAGGTCTTGACACCTCTGAATTTAGATTCGTATATAAAGCGAAGAAAACAAGTAGATGGCTGGAGAGCATTTTTATGCTTGGTGGGCTTCCAATGACTTTTATTCTTCATCGAAATGACACGAAATTGCTTAAGGCATTATGC
>CACYEC010000266.1 GCA_902773225.1 uncultured Bacteroidales bacterium | reverse complement strand
GTAGCTCTTCTGATTAAACGCACAGCACCTTGCAAGTGTTTGATGTTATCTTTGGGGGAACTGGTGCCAACGACATCATCATCTATTACCCTCATGTATTTGAAAAGGATATCATATGATGACTCCCTTCCTTCTTTAGTATCATCGGTTAGAGAGAAAGCCAACCCGCTCTCTGTTTGATAATCCTTACGAGCATATTTAGAATTGAAGTAGTAGTAAATGTAGTCTTTAAGAGCTTCATTTGCTTCTTTCCAGTTGTCGCCAAAACTAACACCTTCCATGCAAAAAGAACGAATGTCATCAATTGCCTGTTTCCGCTTAACTGCAATCTTTTCATAGATGAATTCTGTCAAATAGCCAAGACATTTGTGAACTTCATTTTCGCCCTTATAGCTTGGGACTTTATTGATTTCCTGAGCAGCTCTTTCCTTAGTATAATATCTTTCAAGGAATGACTGCAATGCTCGGTAATAGGCTCCGTCTTTCTTTCTGGTAGCAACAACGCGGTACACCCGCTTGCCATAATCTTCTGTAAAGTCGTCAATGAGACCTATACAGCACATTCTATATATTGCTTTGGCAATGTCACTCTTGTCCCTGAGAATTTCAAGGCTATCACTATTTGTATTGGATTCTATTCCTGATTCAATATTACGTACAAGACAAGCAGCACCTTCTTTCCTTATCAAATAGACTTTTTCTTTATTACCTCTATTGTCAAAGAGATAAATAGGGATAGAAGAAATGAAAGCAACCACTTCAGTACCTTCGGATGCATCAAGCACCTTCTGCAAGAAATCAGACACCTGAACAGTGTCCTTTAGTTCAGCATCATTCCCATAGAAAATCTGGGTTTTAGAGCGGCTTAAGAGTTCAAACATAGTCCTCTTTTCAACAAGTGTACCTTTGAAATTGTTGTTATAAAAGTACATTACCGTTTCAAAGTCAACATTCTGGTATTCAAAAGTTCTGGCTGGTATGTATAGTCCAAATTGCCGGAGCAAATCTTCCAAGTCTTTTTTATAAACATACCCTCTTCCTGCGTCAGGAACTCTTCTTAACTGACACTGATTATACAAGGAACATACCCCTTCACAAGGACCTCTATTACAACGTTGGCAATTTTGATTACATAGGCGGAAGGCGAATCGTTGGTTACAAACATCGCAATGAAGTTTTACCATATCCTTATCCGGCGTGCAATAATCAAAATATCGTTCATCAACGGAGAGTCCATAGTGATTTAATATCTCCTGTAGGTCTCCATCGTAAAACCATTTGTTTCGGATGATGGACATCGGGAAGTTATTGACTGGGCAGTTACGGTTAATTCTGACAAGCTTGTAATCTGCTAATAGAATGCATGACAATGCCATCTTTCTGTCGCGTCCAGCACGTCCGGCTTCCTGAACAAAACTCTCCAGAGAACTGGAATAGTTCATGTTCACCGTAAAACGCACATTCGGTTTGTCAATTCCCATACCGAATGCCTTTGTCGCCACCATTAAAGGCAATTTGTTCTCACGGAACAAGTCAAGATTCTCAAACGATTCCCTGTCTATCTCGTCAGCATCGTCACCATCCCCACTACCCATAAACGTACCTAACTTATGAACGCTTTCGCATAACGAATCTTTATTTGCGTTTACGGAAATGCCCGTATTGTTTTTATGCGGACAAAAAACTATTCCAGCCTGAGCATATTCATCTGATTCTCCGAAGAAATCTTCGGGTAATTCAACAGACAAATCATCATCAATACTACCTTGGATGTTCTGACGCTCATTAAAACGCTTTTTTATTAGTGCAACTGAGTCTGGTTCCTCCAGTTCCTCAATGAATCCTGGTATTTTTTCCAGATAGTCTTTCAAGAATTCTTGTTTGGATGGATATACGCTCCATTTACTGGTCATTTTTACAGCTTTCGGTAGACCCACGTCCAACATGTGATTTCTGTCGTAGTATTCATCTTCCTCGCACACGACGGGAACTCTTTCTATCTTATACTGTAGTTCAAGACGGTTTGTATTTTCTTCTCTTATAATCGTGTCGGAGTCTAAAACAAACGCTCCGTCTCCAGATAGTTCTCTTTCTACATCAGCTAAAACGTCAAAGGAAGCAGTAGCCGTAAGTCCGAACAACGTTAAATGCTTATCACCGTCCTTTTGTTTTGGTAACACATATTGGTAGAGATTCCTTCCAAGGTGCAGGTATGTAAAACGGAAATCATGACCCCATTCCGAAACGCAGTGTACTTCATCAATGACTCCATAGCTAAAGTAAACACCTACATTGTGCATGTTTCTCAACTTCTCTCGGAAACTGTATGTACATAGTCGTTCCGGTGAGAGGAATACAAACTGTACCATTGATGTTTCCATCATCTTAGCTCGCTTTTCTTTCTCTTGGGCATTGACGATGGAGTTGATATACGTGCAGGTGTCGATACCTGCCTTTATCAGACCATCATATTGGTCTGCCATAAGAGACCTAAGCGGGTCAACAACCAACGTGACTCCAGGCTGCAACATGGCAGCCAATTGGTACGTCAAAGACTTACCACCGCCTGTCGGGAGCAGACCGATAACGCTCTTATTCTGGAGGGCGCGGCTTAATATAGGCAACTGTCCTTGGCGGAAATCATCTTTGCGGAAAAGTAGTTGGAGGAAATGCTGGAGTTTCCTCTTCTTTTCAGTTATTGGCACATAGATACCCTGTGGATTTCTATTCACCAAGGGCTGATATGTGATGCAATCTGAAGTATAGATGCGCCTTTCCGAATGGATGTAGTGTGCAGAACGAATAAAGAAATAACAATTATCAGTACATTTGAAACTACTGAAAGATTTGTCTTCCAGTCCTGAACGACGCATAACTGCTACGTCGAACACGACATCATACTGTTTAGCGTGATCTGCCTTCGCTATACTATTTATAACATTGACATGGATAGAATTGTTCTCTACATTAGGCTTGTGAAGAGACGAACCAACAAAAGCAGGAGTACTGATGACATCCAATTGTATATTAGGAAAGCGAATATCTTTATATTCCTCACTCAATGTTGCCAGATTATTGAATGAATCGGCAAGATCTTTCAATGCGAGAACCACACAGGGAACATCACGCTCCAGTGCAAGGATTTTCAGAGTATCTTTCTTGTAATCCACCCGGCCTGTTATCATAGCCTCTATCAAGGTTTTCTGAATACGTGCAATACCGATGGGAGAAAGTGCGAGTTGTAGGGTTTTAACCCAAGAAGTATCAAAAGATTTTATCCACGCTTCCTTGACCTTAGCAAAGTAGTCATTCTTCAGTAGTGGTGCTTCTCGGGAAAAATCAGCGATGTCCCTTAAGCGTAAGCAATCCCAACCTTTCTCAATTAGAGACGCTGTTCTATATTTATCTGAAACTCGTGACCTTTCGGTATTGTGGAAATTGGCACCATCTATCTCAACAACAAAACCACGCTTCTCTTTCCCGTCTTTGTCGATAACTGTATATGGGTACTCACAAGCAAAATCTACTCGCTGAGAGTGATGAGCTCGCTGGCCAGTTATAGACATCAAGCTTCTTTGTGGCATGAAAATCTGACGAAGGTCTTCTGGAGCTTTCCTGAGAATAAAATCCTTCTCGAAATCGCTTTCTAAAATACGGTTACAGTAAATGTTCTCATCTAAGGTAAGCCGTCCGTCTATCGCATACAGAGCCAATAATATATCATTCAACTCTAACCCATTTATATTATAGCTTAGGGCACCAAGATTATCGTCTATTTTCTTGTTACCAAGAGATTCAAAAGCATCTTCAACAGTTGGACTTGTCCTTGTCGGAAGCCCCCTTGTAACAATATTGTTGAGTACTGCAAGAATCGGATCTACATCATCGTAGATACTGGCTCCAATATCAAATGGTGCGGCAACCTCAAAAGCAGAAAGTTGCCGATACAAGCCCTGTATCTTCTTTTGAGTGTCTTCATCTGCTTTCTGGAATAGATTCTTGATAGCATCAAGCTGATAAGATGCAAAGAATTGGGTGTCGGGATAATAATCAACGGCAATGAGATTGATTTGATTGTTCTCAAGCTTGAACACCTTAATGTTGTATGAACAAGGGGCATTGCTCTCAGAGTAACGATACGCGGAGGCTGTTTCGTTCATTAAGGTCTCAGGAGCGTTGAAATACTCATAAAAACGGTCAATTCTTCTGTTGCCACTATTCATCGGGCTGATGCAGAAAAATAGATGCTGCCCTTGAACACAGGAACCTACTTTTTCAGCAAGCGACTTTAAATCAATTGATTCAATATCAAGGATATTCGAAAAGAAATGCAAAGTGACTGGGCTATCTCCTGCAATGTCTTCACGAGTGACATCATCCAAATAGCGCTCAATGCAGGAAACTGTAACCTTTTCATCAACGTAGGCACGTACATGCATAGAAGCACGTTCCAATGTGGCGTGTGATGGTTCTATTAATGTAATCTTCTGAACCCTGTTCTCTATTTTGTGTTCACGAAGGAAGTCAAAGAAACACATGGTGGCTAATCCCTGACCACATCCCCAGTCAACAACATCAAATCCGTCGGAGGTATAAGCAAAAGGACTAATACAAGAGAGTGCCCTGTAGATTTTGGCTTGATGCATCTTGCCAAAAGAGTATAGGTAACACTTCATCTGTGCGTCAGAATCCAATAGTTCGACACCTCGCTTCAGAGACTCATAAAGGTCATTCTTCTCCTGTTCGGATAAAGACATGATGTAGTCCTGAGCGATGCGACGGATGCTATTGAATGAAATATTCCGTATAGCTGATATGTCGTCCTTGTATGCCATACTACTTCCCTGTTATAGTGTCTGCGAATTTATTCAGTTGATGGCGTTTCCAGTTTTCGATTGCCAACTGTTTGGTAGTGTTGGCATAGCAGTATTCGCAAAGATGTGGGCAGGTGTTGTATTCACCGATGTCCTTGGATGCCATGCACTCACAGAACGGTCGCTGGCCTTGGTCTTTCTTGTGTTTACTGATGAAGTAATGATTATGAGGCAGGAGGATTGCTCCTTCTGGCAATTCTGGCTCGTCAAACAGTGTCGGAGCAGGAACATTCTCAATCTTTACCTTCATGAATTCCATCAGTTCCTTATCATCCCACGCAAGTTGAGTGATTAGGTCACCGTCTATGCAGCGATTGTGCTTGATGCCATATTTCTCTATGTCTATCTTCTCACCGCATGTAGCAAGTTGGTAGTTCCAACCTCGTTCACGATTCATGGTAGATAACTTATCGGCAAACTCTTCCATTTGTTCGATAGCCCATTCATGATACGGAACGCCACAAACTTCAAGATTATGCTTTACCCTTTTATAAATCGATATATCGGCATAACTGAATACAAGTTTCTCTGTATAGTCTTTTAGTTGGTCACCTATTTTCTGCACTTTCATGAGCAATGATTCTACTGATATATCATCAGTTAGTATCATGGGGTCAAAACGCCATATAACACTACCTTTGCCGAGTTGTTCGACAAGCAATTTGAATGTTGCTATCCGTGATGAAAGAGAAGGAACTTTTTCAAGTTTCTCATCTTCATAGTCATTCAATGTGAATTGAACGTAGCATTTTATGTTACGTTCCTTCAAGATGTGTAAATAAGGTAAAAGAGGACGTGGGTTCTTTGACCAGAAAACAATGAATCGCGTTTTCTCGTATGAAACATACGATTTCACACCATTGAAAGGATTTGTCCATGCTGAGTAGCCTTTCTCCAAGCGATGGAAGAACCAATCGGCATAAAAAGCCGGTATATCCGTACTTCTGCTGGCAGACACTATAACTGGGGCTTGCATCGAAACAATGGTACCATCCTCTGTAGGTCGTTCTATTTTAGTCCATGATGCCATATCCTATATTTTTAATATCCGAAATCACTTATTCGAATGTTTGATGTTTGATATTTCACCTTTTTTCTCAAAATAATATCAATAACGATTATAGTCGAAATCGAAAGAGTAATTATTGTATTATAAAATGCTGTATTTATACCATTTGTTCCAACAATCTATTTTGTTTCACACCATACACATAATTTGTGATTCTGTATTGCATATCTAAATTATCCAGAGTATTTGCTCTTTTGAAAACCTCACTTGCATCGTTAAGCAGGTCGGAATATGCTTTGCGTGACCACTTGCTATGCATATAAAAGAAAGGGTGGAATGCAAAAACAGTGGTGGTTTTCTGGGACTTTCCATTTTTGAAAAGATCAAAGCCTCCTCCACAGCCTATGAATAAATTGTTAGATGCAATACTACGATCGTGGAATGTATCTTTTTGGCATTTGAGAATCGATAGAGAGAATGATATACCTGGTCTGACCTTTTCAAGGATTTCTTTTATCTTAGTGTAGCGACCTTCTATTTCGTAATCTATGCCCTTATCATTTTTTAGGGTAGCAAATATGGTCAGCTGAAATGTCACAGATTGTTTAAGGCTTTTTGGAAGAATCGAATCCAATAACGGGTTTAGATTCTCCTCCATCTTATCGCTATCATTGAGAACATAGTTGTCAACGACAATGAGAGAGTTGCAAGGTATCGGTGCATTTTCACAGGACAAGCATTTTCCCCAATCAGATTCTTCTGATTTCCTTATTGCTGCGCCCTGGTCAAATATTAGATATTGGAAATCTTCAATTGTTTCAGGACAAACCACAATAACACCATAGTCTTTCATTGCCTTCTCACAAGTTTCCTTCGATTCACAAGAAAAGAATATTGCATTCAAAAAGTTTCCTTGTAGTAAAGTGTCGTCATAATGAACTTTTTGTGGATTGATATGTAAATGCGACACGTTGTTTTGCTGTCTCATTTCCATGTCAAACATCAGACGCTCAAAAGAAGAGAGTTCCAACTCCTTCCCTTTCTTTGCAGCTTTTAATCGCTTTTTGTGTATCTCAGATTGGATTTTATCGTATTCCTCATGAGACATATTCATGTAAAGTTTTACATCTGAGCAAAGAATAAGATTGCGCATATTGACGGCAATCTCATTATAGTCAATATGCGCAATATCTAAGCTGGACGACTCAGCATCCTGCTGCTTCGATAAGAGTGACTTTAGAAAGTCTATGTCACAATAAATGGTTTGACGGTATCGTTCCATAGCAAACTCCTACATTAACTGTCGTGAAAGTTTTGTTGCTTCATCGTAGAAACCCTCTCCAAAAGTGTCATCAAGATAGCCGTCACTGCATATTCCAATACGTTTAACTTTCTGCTTCGACTTATCTTCTTCCGAGTTAATGTAATATATCGAAACCATTGAACGGTCAGCATTGACTCCTTCGACATGTCCAGACACAAGCAGTTGCAACTTTCGAATAAGATACTCAGAGTGCGTCTCAACAACAAAATGGATGTTATATTTCTGGTATGCTTCCACCAGCATATCTGCCAAAATAGACTGATATTTAGGATGAAGGTGTATTTCTGGTTCCTCTATTGAAATGGTATTTACTTCGTAGTGGAACTTGTCTGAATTATATTTGTCCAATGCATCCAAGCCATAATAACGGTTCTCCTTCTTCCCCTTTGCAGAAAGAATAGCAGTTTCTATCTGAAGAAGTATAGAAACCAACTGGGTGATTCCATAACCTTCATCAGCAAGAAGCCGCCCTTCGTCTTTTGATGTTTTATGCAGACGAATTTGAACACCAAGTCCTTCCTTGTCGACATCAAGCGAAATAGAATTACCTATCTCGAATTTTCCAATCCAACTGTTCATGAAACTGTCTGGAATATAGTCCTTATTAGTAGGCCAGTGTGTGGATTTACTATTATCTTCAAGAAAAAGACGCTTCTTTTCGAAATAGTTTTGAAGGAGTGCAGAGAAATCGTCTCTACTGTCAAGGGTATACAAACGATTCACGCTAACACGAGACGAACTGACGTAAGACATATTGCCACCCCACTCTGGTGATAGAGATTCAGTAACTACGGCTGCAGCAAACTTAGTCAAGAGTTCGTAAACTATATGATATACAGAGCCTGTTGGGTTCCACATAGACGATTTCTCATAAACATATGGCTTTTCTGAATGATTGTCATTCATAATCTTCATATTCATCGAGTTCTCATAATTGCGATTCCATTCCATTACGATTTCATAGAGGAAATCAAATGTAAGCTCTTGCTGTTCCCACTCCTGAATCTCTTTTTTCTTTTTCTCAGCCTTTTTGTCCTCACTGGGTGAGACCAAGTCATTAGATGAATCATCCCTGTTTAAAGAGATGCTTTCAGAATCGTAAGGATTCACGCACAAAAAGAATTTGTCTAAAGACAACTGTGCAGGCCGAAGGATTTGAACACCTTTGACTGCTGTTTTTAGAATGCCACCAGTACACACAACATGCTCCAGATACCGTTGTTCAAAGTCATGGAAGAAATAATCAAAAGTGTCAAATTCTGATTTTTTGTATGCTTCCAAAACTTTCTTTGTCGAAGCTTTGAAGCCCTCTGAAGCATTATTCAAACAATGAGACATTATGAATGATTCTGCTTCGGCCTTATCATAGTCTTCCAATTCATAAAGAAGAGGGAAAGAGAAAATGTAGCCATCCTCTTTCACCTGTTCTAAGAATTGGCAATATTCTTTCTTATCTACAATTGCTTTTTGGGCATTCGAGAAACGAACATAACGCAAGATGTCGTCTCTTCGAGTTTTATCAACAGTCTGTAAGTAATCAAGGATTATTCTGACTTTGGACTTATATTCAGTCTCTGTCATACCCCCTTCAAATTCGTATGTGGATTCAACTCCACAATATGCGTGTATGGCAAACTCAGTAAGTAAGAATGTTGCAAATTCTTCTTTTAAGATATTTAAGTTGCAAAATGAAGGATTAGATTTGCTGGAGGAATAAAACACTCCCTCATCAGTGCTCATCTCAAGGCTATCAAGAAATGCGTTGTTAAGAACATCATTTTCATCTGCTGAGAAAACAAGATTAACGTATACTTCTTTGGAAAGCATTAAGGAATGAACAGAAAAGCCAATAGAGATTGTTTTATTATTGGATTCTCCATTAACAACCTTGTCAAATCGTCCCAGCAGGTTGTTGGGGTACTGGGTAAAGTCAAGCTTGTATTTCTCAAGTTCGATGGAATCTCCATTTGCGACAGCTTTCTTTATCTGAGCAAGGAAACTATTGAGCAGAAAGATTGCTTTTACAGCAGAGCTTTTGCCTGAACTATTACTACCTGTAAGAATCGTGATAGGATTGATGTCAATAGATACACCCCTTTCGTCAAAAACCCTGAAATTCTTAATTGTCAATTTAGTGTTCATAATTATTAAGTAGAAAATCTTTTTTATACCTTGGAATGAATACGCAAAGTTACATATATTAACTGAACCCTATGTTCGCACCTTGTAATAATCCTCCACCATCGATGAAATTCGGTTGAAAACCTCGTCCTGGATGGTGGTGGGGGAAAGAACGATCAGGTCTTTGCCGTAAGAACAGAGTTCCCGGATTAACTCGTAGTTTGGGATGCAGTCGATGGAGAAGAATGCTCCGTGTTGCAGATGAGGATATTTCTCAAAGAGTTGGTCTGACTTTTCACCACGCAGTAGAGTCTGTGACCCATGGAGGGGCTTGGTGTCGATATAATCTTTT
>CACYEC010000265.1 GCA_902773225.1 uncultured Bacteroidales bacterium | reverse complement strand
TAACCAGGAGTTCAAGATCAACGTGAAGAGCAAGGAAGAAATCGACCTCGAATGGGGTGGCAAGTTCGTCTTCATCAACAGCGTTGTAGGTGGAGCCATCGATACCCGTTTCATGCCCGCAATCATGAAGGGTGTGATGAACAGACTTGAGTCAGGACCTCTTACTGGTAGTTACGCCCGTGACGTACGTGTCATCGTTTACGATGGTAAGATGCACCCAGTGGACTCCAACGAGCTTTCCTTCATGCTTGCAGGTCGTCACGCCTTCAGCGACGCCTTCAAGAACGCCGGTCCAAAACTTCTCGAGCCAATCTATGATGTCGAGGTATTCGTGCCAAGCGACAAGATGGGTGACGTGATGAGCGACCTGCAGGGCCGTAGAGGTATGATTATGGGTAGCCACAGTGAAAGCGGCTACGAGACACTCCAGGCCAAGGTTCCTCTCAAGGAACTGTCCAACTACTCCACTTCACTCAGTTCCATCACAGGTGGTCGTGCTTCATTCACCATGAAGTTCTCCAGTTATGAGCTCGTTCCAACCGACATCCAGCAGAAGCTGATGAAGGAGTTCGAGGAGCAGAACACCGACGAGGATTAATCCTTCTTGAAGTAGCAGAAACAGGATTTCCAGTAAGAACAGGATTTCCAGAAAACTGTGAATCACAGAAAGACCAGAAGCTTTTTGGGCAACAAAAAAGCCTATAGTTCATAGAACCAACTGGGATTTTCCTATGCTAAAGAAAAAGCCTTGCAGACGATTGCCTGCAAGGCTTTTCTATTCTTCCAAGCGTCCTTTTTTCGTCTTGTGAGTTTTTTTTCGACATTCATCGAGTGTATGTGACATTTTTTGACTATGTTTGTAGTTGATTTTGAAAACAACACTATGTTTCATCCGCAATGAAGAAGAATATCATCATCTGGAGTGCAGTGGGATTGGTAGTCGCAGGTCTTGTGTCAGCCATTATCTACCTCAACCATTCGCTCAAAAACGAGAAGACAGAGAACGAGGAACTGATGCAACTGGCAGAGATCAACAAACAGGAGATGGAGAACCAGTACAAGCAATTCGACGTGCAATACGGTGAACTGCAGAAACAGTTATCTAACGACTCTCTGATGGCTCAAATCGACATCGAACGCCGCCACACCCAAGAACTGTTGGAAGAACTGAGAAGGACAAAAGCCACGGATGTGGCCGAGATTACCCGCCTCAAAAAGGAGATAGAGACGCTCAGGGGAATCCTTCGTTCATATATAGTCCAAGTGGATTCTCTCAACCGTATTAACGAGGCACTCACAGCCGAGAACAGCACCATCAAGAAACAATACGACGAGGCCGCCACACGAATATCGAACCTTTCAGAGGAGCGCAACCAACTCAAGGACAAAGTGGATATCGCCGCTCAACTCGACGCCACGAAATTCTGGGTTCAGCCACGTAACAAGCGCAACAAAGAGGCTAAGAAAGTGAAGGATGTGAGAAGCATCGCCTTCGGATTCACTATCACAAAGAATGTCACAGCCCAGAACGGACAGAGAATCATCTATGCGAGAATACTCAAGCCCGACAATTCCGTACTCACGAGCAGCAACTCCACCTTCCCCTATGAGAACACCGAACTGACCTACTCCATCAAAAAGTACATCGAGTACAACGGCGAAGAGCAAGATGTGACCCTTTATTGGGATGTGAACGAATACCTCAGCGCAGGAACATACAAGATTTTCGTCTTCGCCGATTCCAGAATGATTGGCCAGACATCTTTCGAACTGAAATAAACAAAGCAACAACCTTAATCATTCCTATACTATTATGCAAATAATATCACCTTCTCTCTTGGCCGCCGACTTTGCTCATCTCGACAAGGAGATAGATATGATCAACACCTCTCAGGCCGACTGGTTGCACCTCGATGTCATGGACGGGGTGTTTGTGCCCAACATCTCATTTGGTTTTCCTGTACTGAAAGCCGTGGCGAGAATCTGCACCAAACCTCTCGACGTGCACCTGATGATTGTTCAGCCAGAGAAATTCATCAACGAAGTGCGAGACCTCGGCGCCATGATGATGAACGTTCATTACGAGGCTTGTCCACATCTACACAGAGTGGTGCAGCAGATACATGAGGCAGGTATGAAGGCAGGCGTCACCCTCAACCCCTCAACGCCAGTCTGTATGCTCAACGACATCATCAACGATGTCGATATGGTGTTGCTCATGACCGTCAACCCTGGATTCGGAGGTCAGAAATTCATCCAGCATTCCACAAACAAGGTGAAGGAACTGCGCCAACTCATCATCGACAAGGGGAGCAGCGCTCTGATTGAAGTGGATGGCGGTGTGAAAGCGGACACAGGCAGACTGCTCGCCGACAGTGGAACAGACGTGTTGGTGGCAGGTTCCTACGTATTCGGTGCCGACAACCCTCATGAGAGAATTCTCACACTGAAGAACCTATAAGAAAAGGATGGCCCCACTACCACGCATCTTAGTGGCTTTCATCACAGGCATACTACTGACCTGCTGTTATACCAAGGCATTCAGTCAGCAGTATGCCTTTATTGCGTCAGTTGTTCTGCTGTTGCTGGTCTATCTCCCGTTGCCATTCCTGTCGCGTAAAAAAGGTAACACCACATCGTTCGGCGTGTTCGTTCTCCTCTTCTCTTTGACCCTCGGCATCGTCAGGGCAGGATTCTCCCATTATTCGATGTGGCATTATGGATACAGCCAAGGCAAGACAGTGACTGCAACAGTGGCGGAATATGCCGTGGAGAAAGAGAACAGTTATTCCACCATCATCGACTGCGGGAAAAACGGTGGCCGGCAAATCGTGTATCTGTGGAGTTCAGGCGACCGTCCCATGCACCTGACCCCAGGTGAAGTGATACAGTTCAAGCCCAAATACCGCAGGTCAGTTGCGCGGGAATTGGAGAAGATGCAAAGCGAAGGAAAGGAGAAGAGGCAACTTCTTGGTTACCAAAATCATCTCTACTATTCACACATCACAACCACTCAATACGCCAACCGATGGTGGAAAGCGAAGCATTCCGAAGAGCACAATGCTTTCAACTGGGCAAGATTGAGGAAAAATATCGCCGACCATTACAACACCCTTGAACTGCCATCGGAAGAGACAGCCATCCTCACCGCCATGACATTAGGCGACCGCAGGGCATTACGAGAAAGGGGGATGACGCTTCGCAACCGCTACGCCAATGCAGGTGTATCGCATGTGCTCGCATTGTCGGGTTTCCACCTCACCATCATCTATTCATTGCTCGACATCTTCTTCCTCACGTCTTTCTTCCGCAGGAAACGGAAATGGATTCCCCGCCTGTTGATTATCGTCAGTCTGTGGGCCTACACCCTCCTTGCCGGTTCACCGCCATCATTAGTCAGGGCATCCGCGATGTGTACCCTCATCAGCATCGCCCAGACGCTCTATGGCGGGAAACAATCTGGAGTCGATGCCTTGGTACTTTCCGCCTTCATCATGCTCCTGTTCGACCCGTTTTACCTCATGAACATCAGTTTTCAGTTGTCGTATGCATCCATGCTCGGCATCACATTAGCCTCCCCCGCCCTGAGCAGAGTTCAAATGGGCATCAATAAGTCGGGCATGCCATCCATAGCGAGAAAAACGTTGAATTACTTCGCAGGCATCATCCTCATCTCCATCATCGCCACCTTAAGCACGGCAGGTATAGTTGCCTACCAATTCGGTTCCATCTCTTTAGTGGGTATCGCCACCAACATCTGTATCAGCATGCTCGCTTCCGCTTTGATGACGGTGGCCATATTCTGGTGGCTCTTCAGGCTGGTGTTCTCCATCGGAACACTTTTGGAGACAGCGGTTGGACAGGTTATTGACAGCTCCATCGGTCATGTCATCCACTGGATTCTGAACGGTATGAACGAGACTGTGGATTATTTCTCCTCACTCCCCCATTCCACCCTCACTTGGCAGCCCTCGCTTTGGGTTTCCCTTCTGTATTATGCGCTCCTTGCTTCTGCCATCTACTTCTGCAAGAAAAGGTTCATGTGATTGATCAGTTATTTGGCAATAGTACATATCAGAGACATCAAACGATGGACGACCCTTTCAGGGTCGATGGGTAATTAGTATGCACTTATGTTCCGTAGGTGCATTGCGCTTCGCTCCATACACCCACGGTTACTAAGAGACGTCCCTTTTAGGGACATGGATG
>CACYEC010000264.1 GCA_902773225.1 uncultured Bacteroidales bacterium | reverse complement strand
TGTGCTGGCACTCACGCCTGGTTTCCCCCAAAAATCTTTAAACGAAAAATGAAGTGCCCATCCACCATGGTTATACCCACCCCTGAAGAAAAAGGTTTCCTGTCTATAAACACCATCCCCGTCTTCCCCCTTTGATGCCCAATAATGTCCGTACTCCCCAACTTGATCATGGGAAGAAGTTCCCTTTGCACTGCCAGAGGCAGGCAAAAAAATACTCAATCCTGAATACTTGTCCCGTCCCCTAACCCTAACGCCCCGAACCCCCATCATTGTTTCTTCCATCCAATCACAGTTCTTGTTTAACTTCTTCAACTCTTCAATCTGTGGTAGTCGCCACGCATTGCCCCACAAAACAGTCGCTGCATCGCGTGCGCTCGTTAAATTGTACTGCTCAGTTGCCCATCCTTTTTGAAGCAACATGCTTTTATTAAAGGGCATCAATTCATTCATTTCGCTATCGAACTTAAATCCTCTTTCAAAATGGTCTGCTGTAACCCACTTTCGTCCCAATAGTCCACCTCCCCTTGTATAACCTACTATATCGCCCCAGCAATAAAACAGTCCAAAATCTTGAGGTCTATTACCACCCAGATTGCACACCGACCAATACGGTCCATTTTCCCAGAGCTGCACGAACTCCCTTTGAGTTTTCGCCCTAATCGCAGCCAATCGACTATCTGTTTCGTGTGTGTCCATCTCCAACTCCTTATTCTTAAACGAACAGTTGAATCACCTGTCCTACAATTCAACAAGTAGATGCCGATAGCAACGGGTACTTACACCTCTTTCGTTGCGACAATGCACTTGCAGTAGCTGTCGTCGTAGTAGCGCCATAATATTGCGGAAAGCCTTACTATCAGTGCTATCTGCTTTCCTGTCAGTTAGACAACACGATTTTGAACACGCCATTCCAATCACCGCCTTTCGTCGCTGTCAACCATGAAAGCCTCGTGAGTAATTCGATCTACCAATGTCCCGACGTTTGTTCCCATACAATTGATTGGCACATCTGGTGTCGATTGGTTAATCGCAGACTCTATCATTTCTTTTGACACAATTAACCCATCAAGGTGCTTATCATATTCTGGAAGGTGCTGTTTCAAAAGGCGAACACATTCCGCAGCCCCGCATAGGATTGGCAGTTCTTGAAAATGCGCCAGTAGCCAAAGCTCAAACTTAGGGTTGCTCAGGGCAACGCCTCGCTCAATCTTGCCGTCTCCACCAGCCAACCATTCCATCAACATTGAGATTTGCTCTGCTGTCCAATAGTCGCGATCAAGCACGCACCACAACTCATCGCCCGCTTTCAGGCTTTTCCCATATCCAATGATGCGCTCAAGAACCTTGTCCGGCGAACTTTTCTGCTTGTCGGTTAAAATGTCAATGAATGCATATTGCCAGCAAATAGATTGCAGCAGGGTGAAGTATTCCTTCTCGGTTACACCGCCCTCACAGGAAATGACGAACTTCTTGATGAAGGCACGGCTGTTTACTCGCCTTTTATGAGGATACATGGTTCGCGACTCCTCTCAAATATGGCGGGGAACGCCACCAAGGCGGTTCTCAAGATACAGGTCAATGATTCGAGTGTCCCTGCGAAGACCTTTGAATGAAGCAAAATCTGAAAGCGACGAACTGCCGTCAGGGGCTTTGTCCGCAACCCACATTTCGTCTCTACGGCAAAGGTCTTGATCCATCAACAATAAGTCATGCGTGGTAAAAATTAATTGCGTCCGCGTGGTGTGGGAGCAACTAGATAGAAAATCTTCCAACAGTGTTCGCGTGACAAGATGATGTAGATTGCGATCTATTTCATCGATAAGAAAAACAGATTGATTGTCAGGACGCGTCAATTTGCAAATCGCCGGAATGAGATCTAGCATTCGTCTCGTTCCATCTGATTCAAAATACATTGGGAACGGCATTTGCTTTCCTGACGATGTGCCATGTACGGCAAACAATTGCCTTGCCGAGAGTTGCCCAGTTGAATCCTGATTAAACACATAGACCTCGTCGCCAATTATACGCCTGACGGCCCCGCCTGGCTTAAGTTCCTTCGTGACGTCATCAAGTGTCGCGCTCGGGAAAATAGAAAGAGGCACTTTTCTATCTTCAAGGCTACTAATGCCAGTGTCGAATCTTGCTAAATAATTTTGCGCTCGCGCACTTACATCAGTTGCGGCACAATAGTCTTCCATCCCAAGATAGTGTGCCGTCGGGGATATAATGCACAGTGTGCTGGAGAACCAACGATATACATCGGCAATCCGCTGATCTCCTTTGTCATCCAAGACAGCAGAAAGAGTCAAGAACAGCCTGGTGGTATCAAACTCGCGGCCTCTAACGTACTCTTGAAATGCAGGAGACCCCCAATTGCATTCAACCACTTTCCCATCGCACCTTACAAATAAAGGTGTCTTAGATGTTGTGCGAGTGTTATAAACACACAAAGACTCATTTTCCACGCCTTTTGAGGTTAGGCAAACCTCCAATTCGTATATTGATTCATTGACAATGAACTGGAGCAGAAATCGTGTCGGAGATTTAGCGGCGACTTCATCAAGCAAAAAAGGATAGACTGGTAGAGTTCCAGACTTGAACTTTTCTGTGACAAAGCCTTGCAGGAAAGATAATGACTCAATAAATTGCGTCTTGCCAGAGGCATTGTTTCCGTAAATAGCGGCAATAGGCAATACCTTTAGCGGACGTGAAACTGCCCCGATGCGTGCCACGGTCGCATCGGCATTCCGTTCCGGTCCTGCTTCCATCGTAAATTCAGATTTACGTCGAAAGCACGACCAGTTAGTTATCTCGTAATTCAGCAACATAAAGAAACTCCTATTGAATGGAACGGCGCGTATAGTATCATAAAACGCCCAGGCCTGTCAAGTGCGGAGATTTTCTCTCCGAACTTGACAGGGCGCCTCCGTTGGCGGCGAGGTTATTCATGATTTCCTTGTAGGCTATCTATGCGAGTACATGGAAGCGAACACAACGTATTGCGCTGTCGTGTCTATGCTATAAGCGATGTAGCACCTCTTCCGCCGCGAGGACAGCGTTGCGGACGCAGTTCTCGCAACTGCACAGGATCTTGCCTGTTCCGATGCCCTTGAGGTCGCGG
>CACYEC010000263.1 GCA_902773225.1 uncultured Bacteroidales bacterium | reverse complement strand
TAGACGGTTGCTTTACATTACTGCCTGCCATTGCAGCAGGCGTCCTGTACTGCTTCTTGTCTGTTGTAACAGCCTGTCAAAGATCTTGTGTTTGCGGCGGACCCGAATGCCGTGCGCGCTTACGGCGCGCCGTTCAAACCCGAACGCGGATGCAAAGGTACAACGATTTCCGAAACTGGCAAAACTTTTCAACGAAAAATTTCAAGAAAACACGTTTTTTTTGCAAAAAAGGACGGAATGGAGGGGATACACATTATATATAAGGGGACTCGGGGCTTTTGTTGGGGCGGTGGACAACGGAAGGGCTTCTCAACTCCGCAGTGCGGAGTTGCAGTAAACCGGAATGACAAGCAGGAGGTTGAGGCGACAGAAAACATAGATGACATAGAAAATATAGACACTATAGAGGCTATAGAGACTATAGACACTATAGAAGCCATAGAGGCTATAGAGACTATAGGGGCTATAGAGAGCATAGACCAAAATTAATTCTCATGCAATAGTTCAAGAAAAAAAGACAAGTATTTTGTGTTAAGAGAAAAAAAAGATAAATTTGCAAATGAAACCATTGGCGATTTACTATTCACGCAAAACAATCATGAACATGAAGATAAAGTATCTTTTCACCATGCTTTTCGGAGCCATGCTTGCAGTGTCCTGCATGCCCCCAGACGCCAACGTAGAACAAGCCTTGATAAGTCTGCTCAACAGCGAGGAGGGTAAAAAGATGACTGCAGATGACCTGAACAGCCTCCGCTCGAGCAAAAAAGTTGGAGACAAGATGCGAGGTGCCGTTGGCCCCGACATCCAGTTGCCAATCACGGACCTTGATGTGCTTCCACGCGACAGTGTCTTATACACAAACCCCTTGACGGGTTCTACCCTCTGGTTTAGTTTCAATGGCAGGACCGACAGTCTCAACGCTGTAGGCACTGTAACCATCAATCAAAAAGAGTTCCGCGAGGTCGTATGGACCGCAAGTTCCCCCGTCATGCATTTACAATCTCGTGGCAAAAGCCTCTATACCCTCTTTGAGTATAATGAAGATGGTCCTGAATGGCAAGGTGTGATTATCTATGTCTATCCAGATGCCGACAGCCTTCTTGTAACCCATGGCTACGAGAAACCCGAAAGAGTGTTCCGTATAGAGCAACAATTTGAATAGTTCCTATGTCCACCCACACATGAAAGCGCGCCACCATGACAATCATGACGGCGCGCTTCATATATGGGACACATTATCCATGAACTGTCGTTCCATTTCTCTGGATGATGACACAGTCAGCAGGAGGCAGGATGTTCTCGTCGATAGTGATGCTTCCGACACTATCGACAACAATACGTCCGCTTCTCGGGTTCTTGATGTTCGTCACCACCCCTTTGATTTGGGCTTGCAATGAAGTGTCCTCAAACATACGGTCGCAATCATCTCCGAAAGTGCAGTCCTCAAGGATTAGATTGTCCACATAACAGAGTGGTTGTTCTCCTGTGATGTGACACCGAACCAGTTTGAGGTTCTTGGAATGCCATCCGAGATACTCCCCATTGATTTCAGAGTCGTAGATAGCCACATCCTCACATTCCCAAAAAGAATCCTTGGTAGTGATTTGCGCATGGTGTACCTCCACCCTCTTGCAATATTGGAACACATACTTGGAGTCAGCATTGAGTCCATCGACATAGACATCGTTGCAGAACATAAAAGGATAAGTTCCCTCGTGCATATTGACGTTGATGACTTTCAGTCCATTGATTCTCCAAAGCGTCTCGTCAGCGTCGTTGAAAGTGACATTTTCCAATTCCACATTCCGCATTTCGCGGAAGAGTTTGGGAGCATGTATAACAGTGTCGCGCATGACCATGTTGGAACTATACCAGATAGCGGAACGTGCCCCCACTTCAAAAACGCAGTTGGTGATGAGCGAGCCATCGACGTGCCACCAAGGATATTTTCCTATAAATCTGCATTGGTCAGCCACTATATTCTTACAGCATTTGATACCCGACTCTCCTTCTGTGATAGTAACATGTTCGAGTTTTGTATCATGAATGGCAAACAGAGGACGTTCTCCTCCAAAAGTCAGATTTTTAATCAATTCCATTATAAAAACACTTTTGTTATTCACGATATTCCATTATATACGGCCAAAATGGCAATACATATATAATTAAAGAATATGACCGTCATAAACATGTTGAGGTCGGACTTGAGATATCCAGTTGATGTGAATTGGTATGAAATCAATTTGACCTCATCTTTTCCCTTGAGAAGTCTATAGAGTATAAAATAGAACAACGAGCCTATCAAACATCCGCACAGCAGCCCCACCACGATATCGCCAAGATAATGGACTCCGAGGTAAAGACGTGTGAAAGTGGTGATAGAGGACCATAGGAATAGCACAATAGTGAGTTTTCCATATCTGAAAAGCCAACTCAGGAACATGGCCATGGAGAAAGAATTGCACGCGTGGCCAGAAAAAAATCCGTATTTTCCTCCCCTATAGTTATTGACCACATCGATAAGATACATGAGTTGAGGGTCTTGAGTGGGTCTCCACCTAGCCACCGTTGGTTTGACCAGTCCAGAGCAAATCAGATCCGCAAAAGCCATCATCAGTGCCATGACAACGAGAATCGTGAATCCCCTTTTGAGTGTATTGTTTCGGAAGATGATAATGAGCAGGACGATGGCAAGCAAAGACCAAGCAAAGGTGTTGGTGATGATGCTCATCACATTGTCCCAGAACAGCGACTCACTGCCATTGATGGCAAGTGTGGCGCCATGATCAAACTCGTTTAAGTCATTGATGTTCATAATAGAAAGGTTTTACATGTGCAGTTCTATTGATTCCGAAACGTTGGTTCGCCAAAGCCTATTATCGAATAAAGTTGCTTTCGCAGTCAAGATGCCATTTTTACAGTCGCATCGTCAGATGACCTCGATGGCATCGACAGGCACCCATCCTACTTTTCCCTCCTCGAGTTTGATTTCCCTCCATCCTTTCATGGATTCGTCCTCGACGTGGACTTTTGAACCTTCATGAATCACGAAGAGTTCTGTACTGCTCTCGTTAGGACTGCTTCTGACCACAATACTGGGAGCGATGACGATGGCATAATCACGTTTAGTCAAGGTCTGATGCTGGCTATAGGCAGCCAGATTTGCGACGATGCATAGTAAGAGCATCGTCACTGCCCCATAGAATCCGGTTTTTCGCATCCAGATGGTGTTGGTGAATAGGTACATGAGGAACAGAGCCAGCATCAAGACGAAAGACGTGATGGCCAATACAGCCCATTTGTCGATACTCATGAAGTTGACTACAGTCTTAGCCCAAGTAATAAAAAACATCTCCGATGGAGGTGTCACCTTATCGATGGTTTTTCCTCTTGCCAATGCGAGGTTGAAACGGATGTCAGCATCTCCCGGGTCGAGAAGGAAAGCCCTTTCGTAGCAGATAATCGCCAACGGGATATTCTCTTGTTTATAATAGCAGTTACCCAGATTGTAATAATACACAGGTGACTCCCCTTCTATAGCGAGAAGTGACTCATACATCTGAGCGGCGGTTTCGAAGTCATCTTTTCTGTATGCGGAGTCAGCCATCTGTTTCGAGGCTCCTTCCACGATGCTGACCTTCCTGAGGTTTTTAGAAACCGAGTTGTCGTTTTTGACATTATCATCCCCTTGCGCCCCAGCAGTAGCACAAAAGAAGACTATCAGTAGAGATAATATATATAATCTTTTCATTTCCTTTTCTTTATGATATTCTCCATTTCACTAATCACATTGGAAGCCTCATTGAAAGTGTTGTCCATGGTCTCAGCAGGATCGCCTGGTGCATAGCGCGCGAACTCACAGTCGTTGAGGCAGTTCATGAACTTATCAATCAAGTTCTGGTCAATGTTTCTCTCAGCCAGTTTTTCCGATATATTCTCTTTGTTGAGATTCTCCATCGGGATGCTGAGTTTGTCGCTCACATATCCCATCAAGGCTCTGAGTACCTCGTCGTAGAACTCGTTCGACTGTCCTTTATTCAGTAGGGAAGCGGCGGCCTTGAGTCGTTTACCAGCCACCTTGTTGGCTTTTCTCCCCTTGACAGCATCAATGTTGGCATTGTTAGCGGCATAGCGTCTGAGAAGGAGCAATAGTACCACAAAGGCGACAAAAGCCAGGGCGTAAGTCACAAAGTATTTCTTCGTGGCAAAGAGATGCCTTCCCTTTTGTCTTGGGTTCGCGTCTTGTGTCTTGATGAACCTGATATCCTGATTGAGGGTTTTGACAGTCTGTCCGCTGTTAGTGAAATCGGACACCGCCTGACTGGAATTGCCTGCCCCCTTCTCCACTTTGACGGTGTATGCCTCAGTGGAGATGGTCTTATAAGCATTGGCATTGACATCGAAGAAGACGAATTTAATAGGCGGTATGGTGTAAGTGCCGGCTATACGAGGGACAGCGAGATACTCAAACTGTCGAGTACCAGCCAACCCTCCATTGGTGATTTTGAAATCGTCGTTCACCTTCGGGTCATAGACTTCAAAATCTTTAGGGAAGTTCACGGTGGGTGTGGAAATCAATTTCATGTTTCCAACTCCCTTGACATTCACCTTCATGGTGATGGCGTCGTTGGTTTTGAACTCTTTTCCATTTATGGAGGAAGTGATGCTGAACGAGCCCACCGCGCCAGTGAACCCCTCTGGTTTCTCAGGCAAAGGACTGACATGCACCACGATTTTGGGTGTTACTATTTTTTTCTTCAGTTCAATCATTCCGCTCACTCCATTGAAGAAAGCATCGACAGGGTCGATTGCCCTATTGACCTGCTCCACTACACCTTCGAAAGTGAGCGATGGTATTTCGATGTCGCCGGTCTGTTGTGGGAAAAGCACATACTGGCTCCACACGACCGTGTGGTAGTTTCGTCCGTTATAACTTTCCACAGAGAACTGTTTTGTTCTGGGCAGAGGCAATTCCTGAATCTGGAATCCGTCGAGACTGGGCAGTTTGCCATCGAGTTGTGTGAGGTTGACAAGAGTGTAGACTTTATAAGTGAGCAGGACCGCTTCTTGTTCGTGCACATTGGTCCGGTTGACGGTAGCAGTCATGAAGAGGTCGCTGTTGGAAACACTCCCTACAGAACGAGTAGGCCGAGAAGAAGGCGACTGTGCGCTTCCTCCTTGCTGTCCAGCATTAGGATTTCCTTGTCCTATTCCCGCAACATTGACGGTGAGCGTGTTCGATTTGATGGTTTTACCATTGACCTTAGCGGTTGCTTCCCCTATAGTGTATTTTCCCGCCTTGCTACACAGGAGAACATAAGTGTAAGTGACAGAACTGGAACGCGAGTAATGTCCATTGACGATTTGTGTGCTACTCTGCCTGGATGTACTTGGTCCATATATGACCTCAAACCCTTTGAAGTTTGGAGCATCGAAGTCAGAGTGGTCGAATGTGTTGATGGTGAATTGGACTCTGAACTGGTCGCCCACCTCCACATGTGACGGTGCATTGGCTAAGATTGTGATGTCTTCGGCAGCTATAGGCAACAACATCACAAACAAATATGTCAATAATAGATAAAACCTTTTCATACTTTACAAATCGTTTACTTACCAGTCCTTTTGTAGTCTTCTTGGTTGTCCGCTTTGTTTTTCCTTCACCTTCTTCTGCACATTCTTCTCGTCCTGCTGTGCAGAGTTGAGTAGTTGGTCGGCCGCCTCCTGACTCATATCTTGCTGGTTCTTTTTCTGTTGCTGTTGCTGTGACTGCTGTTGCTCCTGTTTTTCCTGTTGTTCTTGTTTCTTATCGTTTTGGTCTTTATTGTCTTGGTTGTTGTTTCCGCCTCCACCTCCGTTATTAGGATTGTTCTTGAGCATGTGCTGAGCCATGGCAAGGTTGTAACGAGTCTCGTTGTCGCTGGGGTTGCATCTGAGCGATGCTTTGTAGAGTTCTACAGCATCCTGGTAATTCCTTGACGCATACTGCAGATTTCCCATATTATGGTATATTTTGGCTTTTTTCAGATTGTTGTTGCCCACGATTTCGAGCGACTGCATATACCTTTGGTATGCAGTAGAGTCCTGTCGTTGCATGGTGAGTGCATTGCCGAGATTGAAATAAGCCTCAGCCGAAGGTTTTTTCTCGATGGCTTTCGTGTAATAAACCTCCGCCTTGTTGTATGAGTTCTGCCTATATGCAGCGTTTCCCAACCGTATATAGTCGCGGTCGGAAGTCTGGGCTTGAGCAGTGACAAAAGCGGCAGCCAGTATAATTGTCAAAATGTATCTATTCATCATCATTCATTAACAGTTATATTCATCCTTTCGCTACCGTTCCTTTTCCCATCTGCTTGGAAAAGACATTGAAACGAAGCAAAGGGTTCTTTTTCTCTGCGATGCAAAGGTCAGCCAACAAGACAACGAAGAGGAGAATGGCCACTGCCACAAACTGCTCATCATACTCTGAGAACATTTTAGCAGAGATGTCGGCCTTTTGCATGTCATCCAGTTCCTTTGACAGGAGCATCTGTGCTCTCTCAGTCTGGTCCACATTGATATACACACCATTACCAGCCTGCGCTATTCCTTTTCCCACTTCTTCATTAAGTCGTGTGATCACCGTTTGTCCGTTATTGTCGGTCTTGTAATTTCCCCCACCCATGGGAATCGGTCCTCCAGCTTCGGTACCTACAGAAAGTACAAAAATGCGTATTCCCGCCTTCTTAGCCTCCTTAGCAGCTTCTATGGCTCCGTCCTCGTGGTCTTCGGCATCAGTGATAAGGATCAGTGCTCGCCCCACATTCTTTGTGGTGGTGAATCCTCGTTTAGCTTGCTTGATGGCTTCAGCCAAAGAAGTGCCCTGAAGACTGACAGCCGAGGGGTCCATTTGGTCGAGGAACATCTTGGCCGAGACGTAATCAGACGTGACGGGTAGAAGCGTCAACGCCTTACCTGCAAACATGACAAGTCCTATTCTGTCACTATCGAACTGGTCCACCAATTTGCTGACAATCATCTTGGCCTTATCAAGTCTTGAAGGCTGGATGTCTCGGCAAAGCATAGAATTGGAAACATCCACAGCGATGACCACCTCTATTCCAGAGCGCTTCACCTCCTCGTTGCGTGTTCCGTACTGTGGTCGAGCAATCATGAACACGGCAAGCGCCAGTGCAATCATCATCAAGGCAAATTTGATGTTGCGCCGTAGCAGTGAGACCTCAGGCATCAGATGTTTGAGAAGTTCAGGGTCTCCAAACTTTTTCAGGTTTCGCTTCATCTTCTTCTGGTAGAGCCAGTAGATGATGATGAAGACAGGAACAAGTATGAGCAAATATAAATATGTAGGATGTGCAAATCTAAACATAATATGCTTCTAAGTTTATTCGTTGAAGGAACGCATGCATTCGTGTCATCCATTTATGGAATGAGGTCGTAGCCATGTCATGGGAGCCTTCTCAGCACCACGACACGGAGCAAGATTTCGAGCACCAGCACACAGAGTGCGGCCCAAGCGAAGGGTTCGAACAGTTCATTTCGCTTGCTATACTCCTTGACGTTGAATTTGGTTCTCTCCAGTTTGTCTATCTCCTTGTAAATCTCCTCCAGTTCGGTGTTGCGTGTGGCTCTGAAATAGCGTCCTCCCGTTGACTCCGAGATGTCGGTCATCATTCTCTCATCGATTTCCACAGGCATCATGACAGTGCCTCCGGTTGGCAGTGGGTAAGGTGCCATTCCGTTCTTCCCGATACCAATGGTGTAGATTCTCACTTTGTTCTTCTTGGCAATTTCAGCCGCAGTAATGGGTGAGATATTTCCGCAGTTGTTAACGCCGTCGGTAAGTAGAATAAGGACTTTCGACTTGGCCTGGCTGTTTCTGAGTCTGAGCAATGCGTTCATGATGCCATCGCCTATAGCCGTTCCGTCCTCAAGTATTCCTGTAGCCGCCATATTGCAATCCACATCATTGTAGAGGTTCATCAGCACGGCATGGTCGGTGGTGAGTGGACACTGGGTGTATGCTTCACCAGCGAAGACAGTCAGTCCGATATTGTCGTTCTGCCTGCTTTCAATGAACTGCTGGGCGATTTTCCGTAGTGCCTCCACTCGATTGGGTTTGAAGTCCTGTGCCAGCATACTTGTTGAGACGTCAACGGCCATCATGATGTCCACGCCTTCCACATCCGTGTCGCTCCATGTGTTTTTGCTCTGTGGCCGTGCGAGAATGATGACGACCAGAGCGAGGAGAATGTTTCTCAGGAGGAAAGGCAGATGCATCAAGTACATACGCCAAGTTCTAGGTACATACCTATACTTGGCCACCTCGGGCATTTTCATAGCCGGTTGGCTTTTCTTGCTTCTGAGCACATACCAGACGATGTATGGTATGAGTGCAAGCAAGAGCACGAACATATATGGATTTTTGAATACCATAGTCTTTCAGATTAAATGTTCAAGAGTACGATGCGGTAGGTGATGTATCCTGCCACACAGGTCAAAGCCAGCGCGGCAACAATAATACTGATGACGAGCACTCTCTTGATGATGGATGATCTCTTCTCAACCACCACAATTTCGGTAGGTTGCTGTTGTTCCTTTTCCTCCTTCTTGGTCGTGTTGATAAACTCTATCGCCGTGACGAGGTTTCTGTCGTTCTCGTTGATGAGTGTGTTGTATTTAGCGAACTTCACGAGGTCGGCAGTTGTGAAGAGTTCGTTGAGTTCGTCGATAGCCATGGGGTCGTCAATTTGCTGGAGTCTCTCGATGATTTCCCCCGAAGTCATTTCCATGGCATTGAAGCCATATCGCTCATTGATATACTGCCTCAGCGTGTCAGTCAGTCTTGTATAGTACTCTTTTGAGTCCTCGTTCTGCCACATCTTCTCCTCTCTTATCTGCTCGATTTTCTGCATAGCCGCCTTGTGGGGTGCGATATGAGGTTTGAGTTTGATGCGCTTGATGATAGGTTTGTTGTCATTAAGTCGTGCCGCCACATAGAGTAGTAGCATGGTGAGAATGACCACCGCCAGAGCCCCCATGACCACACCTTTCCATTCATTCCAGTCGAAAGGCGGTGTCATGACCGTTTTCATGCCAGCGATTTGTTCTGGATGCAAAGTATCGACCTCGAAGGTAAGGACCTTGAGCGCCATGCTTTTCGACTCATAGATTTTATCTCCCGCCTTCACCTTCATAGGAGGTATTCGGTATAGAGTGGTATCGAACGAGGTAATGGTATAGTTTTTTGAAAGCGTGAACCGTTTGTTGTCATTAATCCATTGCGTGTCGGGCACTGTAGAAGAAAGCACTTCAATACCAGGAGTGATATGCTTCAGTGAGTCGTACTCTGGTAATTCCAGCACCGTTCCTTTGTCTGCAGTCACCTTAAGTTGTATGTGAGCCTGCTCTCCGATAAAGATGGCAACGGAGTCGATTTTGGCATCGACATTGACCTGGGCCATAGCGAAAGCCACAGACATGAGACACAGAAGGGCTGAGAGGGCGGCACGTTGTATGGAATGTAATCTATTCATTGTCAACTACGTTTTTTAAAGAGGCTCAGCAGAGCCTTCACATAATCCTCATCTGTGCGTATGGAAACACTATCGATGTTGCTGTGTGTGAAGATGTCCTTAAGATACATCTGGTACTTGACCCAAGCCTCATGATGGGCGAGTCGTACCCTCCGTGAGGAAGTATCGACGTATGTTTCCTCACCTGTTTCAGCATCCCTGACCTTCATGAGTCCCACATCGGGCAATTCAGCCAGACGTTGGTCGTAGATTTGCACAGCCACGATATCATGTTTATGATTGGCAATCTTGAGTTGTTGGAGCATTTCGTGTCGGTCGAAGAAGTCGCTGAGCAGGAATACTGTACAGCGTTTCTTGATGGCATTTGTCATGAACTTGACTGCCTCTCCGATGTTAGTGAGTGGGCTTTTAGGCTGGAAGTCGAGCAATTCGCGAATGATATATAGAATATGCTTTCTGCCCTTCTTGGGTGGGATGAACTTCTCCACTTTATCGGAGAAGAAAATGACTCCGATTTTGTCCTTGTTCTCGATAGCAGAGAAAGCGAGTGTGGCGGCCACCTCAGTTGCCATTTGTCTTTTGGTCTGGCTAATTGTTCCGAAGTCGAGACTTCCCGACACATCGACCATGAGAATCACGGTGAGTTCTCGTTCCTCCTCAAAGACCTTGACGTAAGGTCGGTTGAATCGTGCGGTGACATTCCAGTCAATATCCCTGACATCATCTCCGTACTGATACTCCCTGACCTCAGAGAAAGCCATGCCCCTTCCTTTGAAAGCAGAATGATACTCACCCGCAAAGATGTTCTGCGACAATCCCCGGGTTTTGATTTCAATCTTCCTTACTTGTTTGAGAATCTCCGATGTTTCCACTTGGAATGAATCTTTATGTATTTATTCTGACACACAGGGTTGAGGCCCCAGTTTTTAGTTGTCCTTTCGGGACATCGTCGTTTGAAGCGACACCTTGGCAGTCCTATTAGGGCACTTCCACCTTATTGAGAATCTTGCTGATGATTTCCTCAGAAGTGACGTTGCTGGCTTCCGCCTCGTAAGTGAGTCCGATGCGGTGTCTTAGCACATCGTGTGCGACAGCCCTGACGTCTTCAGGTATGACGTATCCGCGTCGTTTGATGAAAGCGAAGGCCCTGGCCGCGAGTGCCAGGTTGATGGAGGCACGTGGGGAACCGCCATAAGAGATAAGTCCGTTGAGGTCACCCAAGGCGTATTTCTCGGGATATCGCGTAGCAAACACGATATCGACGATATACTTTTCGATTTTCTCGTCGAGATATACTTGTCTTACGACCTCTCTTGCATCGATGATTTCCTGCGTAGTCATGACGGGACGAACAGTAAGGCTCTGTCCGGAGATATTCTCACGTATAATCTTCTTTTCCTCCTCGAGTTTCGGATAGTCGATGACCACCTTGAGCATGAATCGGTCGACTTGTGCCTCAGGCAGGGGGTATGTTCCTTCCTGCTCGATGGGGTTCTGCGTGGCGAGGACCAAGAAAGGCTTAGGTAGAGGGAAGGTTTCAGTGCTGATGGTGACCTGTCGTTCCTGCATGGCTTCGAGCAATGCGCTCTGGACCTTAGCAGGTGCTCGGTTGATTTCATCAGCGAGTACGAAGTTGGCGAACACTGGTCCTTTTTTTGATATGAAAGAGCCGTCTTTCTGGCTATAGACCATTGTACCGATGACGTCGGCGGGCAGTAGGTCAGGAGTGAACTGTATTCGGCTGTACTTTGAGTCGATGAGCGATGCCAGAGTTTTGATGGCTAATGTCTTTGCCAGTCCGGGTACACCTTCGAGCAAGATATGTCCATCCGACAGCAATCCGATAAGCAAAGAGTCGATCAGATGTTTCTGTCCTACGATGACTTGGTTCATGCCCGTCACAAGGTTGGTGACGAAACCGCTCTTCTGTTCAATTTTCTCATTTAATTCACGAATATCAATAGCGTCTGCCATAGTGTATGTTGTTTTAATTTAATGGTTTACTCAACTTACCATCACATCCAAAGCGCCTCCACTTTTCGCATTGCGAGCTGTAGAGGAAGAGGACATGCACAATATTTCATGCAAAGTTACCTATTTAAGTTTAACACATGGTCTTAAAATTTCCTAAAAAACCTTGTGTCATTCCAATTTTAAGAGTATTTAAGACTATAGAGAGTTTCTTTCAACCACTCTGCCATTCGGTAATGGTCCATTTCAAAGCGATGGTTGCCCCTTCAGGTTCGAAGGTGTGGAGGCTTTCTTGCGAAATCCGCAGGTGCATTCTGCTTCGCTTCATGCACCTACGGTTATTGAGCGGAGTCCCTTCAGGGACATGGTTGGATGGCTATGGTAATTTGATTTCCATACCGACATGTACTTTGTCGGGGTTTTTGAAGTTGTTGTGTCGGATAATGGTCATCACAGAGTCCTTAGTGCCATAAAACATGAGGGAGATGTCGGTCAGGGACTGTCCTTTTTGCAGGATATAGGTTTTCGGGCGTTGTTGTTGTTGTGGGTTCGTCTGTGCCTCTTCCACCTTTTCAGCGGGTTTGGTATCGTTTTGTTCATCAGCGGGCAGTTCTTCCCCTTGTTGATTGTCTTTATTCGCCTGCGGTTGCTTTTTCTTCTCTATTATTTCCTCGGCTTTAACACCCTCGTTTGCTCCCGTTCTATTTTCATTAGAGCCCCAAAGCATGTAAATGAAAAACACCGACAGACAGAGCAGGACAGCGATGAGAAATCGCCAAAGGTTACGACGCGTATAATGAACGGTCCTCCATTCCTTCCGTCGTTCGAATCTCAACCGTTTCCTTACCTCACTTGCCACTTCGTCGTTCTCAGAAGTCGGATTGGAGGAAGAATCATCAGAAGAATCGTCATTACCGTCAGGATTCTCCTCTGTGAGGTTGGCGAAGGAAAGAGAAGAGTCATGATTCTCCACCTCAGAACCAGCCAAAGCCGTTTCATTGTCAGGATTATCCACGTCGGGATTGTCGATAAGATTAGTGTTGGGATAGTCGGTAGAATCAGTGTCGTGATTGACGTCATTGGAATTGGCGCCATCGGGATAGAGTTCGCCAGGATTGTCAATGCCAGTCTGTTCAGAATCGTTATTCTCGGTTTGGTGGCTCAAATCTTGCGTCTCCTTCTTAGGCACTTTTCCTGTGAGTAGGAATTTGAGTTTGCGGTGTGCCTTGCGATAGTTTTCCTCCTTTTGTTCGAGCAATGCCATGGCGTTCTCGAGTTCGTTCTTAGCCTCCTCGTACTCCTGTTCGGCATCGGCAATACTTTCGGGTGTGGGAATAATCAGGTCTATGCCACCGAACTCATCCCTGTTGTCCTCGGTCACCACCTTCAGTCCTTGTGCTGCATCATCGTCCAATTCTTCTTCGCCCAGACTATGAGTCAGCGTCTCCATTTTCCGGAGTCTGTCTTGCGCTGTTGACGACAGTTGGTCAATGCCTTCCTTAGCGGAGGCATGCATTCCAGCATCAACGGCATCGTCGTGTATGATTGTTTTATCTTCCATATCGGTAATTGAGTTTAATTGGGAGTTAAAGGGGGAGTTAAAGGGGGAGTTAAGCACTTACGTGCTGGACGATAGTACAGTCATTCGTAGTTCGTCACGCCTTCTCGCCATAGAGGTCGAATTCCTCAGCGCCGGTAATATGTATATTGTAGAAAGCGCCTATGCGCAGTCTGCCCTGCGCTGTTGGGATCAAGACTTCCGGATCCACCTCAGGGGAGTCGAACTCAGTTCGTCCCACGTAGTAATCCCCCTCTCGACGGTCGATGATGACTTTAAGAGTCTGTCCCACTTTCTGCTCATTCAACTCATTGGCGATGCGTTGTTGAATGCGCATGATTTCGGAGAGTCTTTGTTGTTTCACCTCTTCAGTCACCTCGTCCTTGAAATGCCGTTTGGCGTATGTTCCGTCCTCCTCGGAGTATGCGAACGCGCCCATTCTGTCGAATCTGGCCCATTTCACGAAGTCCTTGAGTTCATTGAATTGTTCATCTCCCTCTCCAGGGAATCCCACCATCAAAGTGGTTCTGATGTGTATGCCCGGGACCTCCTGTCTTAACCGCTGAATGAGTTTGTAGGTATCATCTTTAGAGACATGGCGTCGCATATTGGTCAAGACGTTGTCACTGATATGTTGCAGCGCGATGTCGAGATACCTGCACACATTCTTCCTTTCCCTCATGACCTTGAGCAGTTCAAAGGGGAAGGCATGAGGGTAGGCATAATGTAGTCGAATCCATTTCACACCTTTCACATCGGAGATTCGTTCCACCAATTCTGCAATAGCTCGTCGATGGTAGATATCCACTCCGTAGTATGTCAGTTCCTGAGCGATTATTTGGAACTCCTTCACACCTTGTTTGACAAGGTATTCCACTTCAGCCACAATATTTTCAATGGGTCGTGAGACATGCTTGCCCGTGATGATGGGAATGGCGCAATACGCGCACTTTCGGTCGCATCCCTCAGAGATTTTGATGTAAGCGTAATGACGAGGCGTGGTGAGATGTCGTTCGAAGGAGGCAGCACTGTTATTTGGGTGTCCGAGGTCAGCAATCAGTTCATTCCAGTTGAACTTGCCGTAGAACTTGTCCACCTGTGGTATTTCCTTGTTGAGTTCCTTGAAATATCGTTCGGAGAGGCATCCCATGACATAGAGTTTGCTGATTCGTCCTTCCTCCTTGGCCAGACAGAACTCAAGTATGGTGTTGATGGATTCCTCCTTGGCATCGCCAATGAAACCGCATGTGTTGATGACAGCAATCTCCCCTTTTGGATTCTCGGCATCGTGAGTGACGCGGTACCCTAAGGACTCCAGTTGATGCATGAGTCGTTCGGAGTCGACGAGGTTTTTGGAGCATCCGAGGGTGATGATGTCAATAGTGTTTTTTTGCATTGTTATTTCTTTTGCCGTGGTCGATTCACGACCTACGCAACAACATTGAACGGTTGTAATAGTCTCCTTCCATCTTTATTCCTTACCGAATAGCGACTTGACGAACTCCATTCTATTGAAAGCCTGCAAGTCGTCCATACCCTCCCCGAGTCCAATGTACTTGACAGGAATCTGGAACTGGTGTGATATGCCGATGACCACTCCGCCCTTAGCAGTGCCGTCGAGTTTGGTGACAGCGAGTGAAGACACCTCAGTAGCCTTGGTGAACTGTTTTGCTTGTTCGAAAGCGTTCTGTCCCGTGGAGCCATCCAGCACGAGCAGTACCTCGTTGGGTGCGCCTGGAACGACTCTCTTGAGCACATTTTTGATTTTGGTCAGTTCGTTCATCAGCCCGACCCTATTGTGCAATCGTCCTGCAGTATCGATCAGCACCACGTCCATGTTGTTTTTCACGGAGTAAGACAAAGTGTCGAACGCGACAGAAGCGGGGTCAGCCCCCATCTTCTGTTTGATGACAGGCACCCCCACCCTTTCTCCCCAGATACAGAGTTGGTCGACAGCAGCGGCACGGAAAGTGTCGGCCGCTCCGAGGCAGACGTTAAGTCCCTGTTGTTTGAAAAGGTGTGCCAATTTTCCGATGGTAGTAGTCTTTCCCACTCCGTTGACCCCCACCACGAGCACCACGAAAGGTTTCTGAGCTGCATCGATGTCGAATCCGTCCTTTTGGCTGTTGTCGTTGTCGGCAAGCATCGAAGACATTTCCTCGTAGAGGATATTATTGAGTTCATCGGTACTGACATACTTGTCTCGTGCCACCCTTTTCTCAAGTCTGTCAATGATTTCGAGGGTGGTATCCACTCCCACATCAGACGATATGAGTACTTCCTCGAGGTTATCGAGTACTTCCTCATCGACTTTCGACTTACCAGCGATGGCTCGGGCAATTTTCCCAAAAACAGTCTCCTTCGTTTTCGACAATCCATTGTCGAGCGTTTCTTTCTTCTTCTTTTTAAAAATGTCGAATATTCCCATTATCGTGTTGATTTGTTACTACTGTGCTATACTATAAAATGCAAAGATACATAAAATTATGAAGAATTCTCAGTAGAATGAGAAAAAAATGAATTGATTTTGATAAAGGTGAAAAAAGAATAAAAAGAAAGCCCCTCCGCTTAGAGTCGGAGAGGCTATGCTATAAGTGCATGGTTGAGTTGGATTATTTCTTGAGATAATCTTTAACGCCGTCAGACGGAACCATTTTCTCATCGAATGCATAAGCGCCGGTTTTAGGCGACTTGTACATTCTGATAACCTTGCTGAAAGAGCGACCGTCCTTGTTTTGGAGGGTAGCGACTGTTTTCTTTGCCATAGACTACGAATCTTATTTAATTTCCTTATGAACAGTGTATTTCTTAAGGATGGGGTTATACTTCTTGAGCTCGAGTCGCTCGGGGTGGTTCTTGCGGTTCTTAGTAGTGATGTAGCGTGATGTTCCAGGCAGACCGCTTTCCTTCATTTCTGTGCATTCGAGGATAACCTGTACT
>CACYEC010000262.1 GCA_902773225.1 uncultured Bacteroidales bacterium | reverse complement strand
AGTTTCACGATGCCAGAGCAATCGGTGACCATCCGTCCCGTCTTCGAAGATGTGACGAGTGTCTATAGCCTCGACTTCACATCAGTGCTGGCTGGTACCCTTCCCTCAGGTTGGCAAACCGTACAAGAAAACAACGACACTCACTCTTATCCTAACTCCTATAGTAGTGGAGGCCGTACCTTTGTCGGATTCAGTGGCTATCAAGGCAAGGCGCTTTATTGGCGCGAGGGTTATGCCGAGTATGGTCGCCTCAGCAACTACAGGCTGGCGCTGCAACCCGGTTGGTACAAACTGACGTTCTGCAACGCCGCTTGGAAAGAGTATCCTTCCTACAAGGCTCAGGTGCTCAAGGCTGACAACACATTGGTGGCAGAGTCGGAGGTCTATCGTTCAGCCCCTAACGCCAATGGCTCGACAAGTGCCAACCTGACTTCAGCCAAAACCTACGAACTCGACTTCGAGGTGACCGAGGCAGGCAATTATATCCTTCGTTTCCAAAACAATGGAGCCAATGGCGGTGGTTATGAGGAGTTCTTGCTCTTGCTGTGCAAACTCAACACGATTGAGGACCCGAACCTTGAGAACAGTATTGCCGACATGGGCAGTGAGGAAGCCACAGTGACTGCCATCTACAACCTGTCGGGTGTGCGCACGAACAGCCTCAGCAAAGGTGTGAACATCCTTCGCATGAGTGACGGAAGCACCAGAAAGGTGTATGTGAAGTAGAAGTCATTGACCATTAATCATTGACCATTGACCATTAATCATTGACCATTGACCATTGGCTTCACCTAAAATGCTCACGCTCGGCATAGGTCAAGCAAGGTTAGATAAATTGCTCACGTTCGACAAACTGAATGCAAGCATTCGTTTGTACTCACTTACTCGCAAGCTTGGCTCTGCTCTCGCTCTATCGCATTTTTGAACATTAGCCTTGAAAGGGCAGAAGAATCATCTTTCATGAATACTTCTGCCCTTTCAAGGCTTATCTCATGATGGGAATACTTCTCAATAAGGATACTTTATTTTTGTAATTCAGAAGAAAATGCTAATTTTGCGCACAGAACTATACATTGTAAATTTATGAAACGATTTTATGCCTTTCTGACTCTCGTGATGACTGTAGCTGTGACCCTGGCTGGTCCCATTGACTATAATCGTGCGCGTCAGATTGCACAAGACTTTTTGAATAAGGAACGCGCCAAGGTTGCTGACGTGGAGTATGTTGTACCAGAGATGGAGGTGAATGGTCTCCGTGGCGCCACATCACGCCATCCCTCTTACTATGCCTTCAACGCGTCCAGTGGAGAGGGGTTTGTCCTTGTCTCTGGCGACGATGCCTTTCCTTTGGTTTTGGGTTATTCCGATACAGGCAGCTTCCGTTACAGCGATGACATGCCCATGGCTCTTCGTCGGATGCTCAGTTCTTTCGACGACTATGTGGAGGACGTACGCCTCGGCTTGGAGGATGCACCCGATGTGGAGGGAATGATGCGCCAGGCCACATTCTCTGTCGTGCCTGAGATGATTGATTCCAAGTGGTCGCAGTACAGCCCTTATAACAACCTTATACCCAAGTCGGGTGGCAAGAGTTGTCCTGTGGGTTGCGTATCCATTGCCATGTCGCAGATCATGCGCTACTACAGGTATCCTGAGCATCCCGTTTACACAGGCACCAAGGACTGGGTGGTCATTGGCAATAAGAATGCCGGCTCGTTCGATTTCAAGGGCATTACTTTCAAATACGACGATATGCCAGCCAAAGCCACAGTCAACAGCACTACTGCACAGAAAAATGCTGTGGCATTGATTTGCGCCGCGGCCAGTGCCTCGGTGGATATGCAACTTTCAAGCGATGGTAGTGGTGCCTTTGACAGTGATGCCATGCAGGCCTATTACGAGTTTTTTGGTTACAGCAAGGCCTCTCTTGCAGTGGTTTATCGTGAGTGTTATGCCACACAGGAAGAATGGAACCAGTTGCTCTACGACGAGATTATGGCGGGTCGCCCTGTTCAGATGGGCGCCGTGAGCGATCCAGCTGGATCAGGTGATGCCGCAGGTCATTCCTTCATACTCGATGGCATCGATGCCAAAGGCTATCTGCATGTGAACTGGGGATGGGGGGGTAGTTCCGACGCTTACTATGCTATTCCTTATTTGAATCCTAAGAACACCACATACAGCTTTTCTGAGGAACAATGTGCCATCATAGGTATCCAGTTGCCAGAGTCGGACGATGAGGTGTTGAGGCAAACTTCTGTGTATTGTTACCAACCTCTTGCCGTGATTGTCCGTAACACATTGCGCAACAGTGACTTCAAAGTATTCTTGGGTGAGTTCTACAATTACTACAACACCACACACACATACACCATTGGTGTCGGGTTGTTTGACAAGGACGGAAAGTTCCTTGAGAATGTCTGCACCGAGAAAGCAGAGGACATGACTATAGAACTCGATGCCTACTACGGTTTGATTGATTCTGTTGGCGTAGAATACGGGGGGCAGACGTGCCGTATTCCCCGCAGTTATCCCGACGGAAACTATACTCTCCGTATGATTACCCTTGAGAATGGTTACAGCGAGTGGAGAGAACCTGATGTGGTGGGGGGAATAGCACTGAACCAAATCCCTATTGTGCTGAATAGCACACAGATTCGTTTCAATGCAAGTTCAACAGCCATCCATGACGTGGAAATTTCCGATTTCAACCATGAGGACAGTGAGGTGGAATACTATAGTGTCGATGGAACAAGAATCTCCCAACCTGTATCAGGACAGATGTATTTGGAAAAGCGTAAAAACCGGGACGGTCTAAGCATTGTGTCAAAAAAAATCGGAAAGAAATAATTTTTTTCTGAAAAAATTGGCTGATTATTTGCAAACATCATTAAAATAGAGTTAATTTGCAATTAATCTTAAAAAAAATCTATATGGTTGAGCATGTGAAGAAAGAATCAGGTGTAAAAGAAGATGAAGGGAAGAGGAGAAAATACAACCTCACCCAAAATGTGGAGAAAGAAGCACCATACAGGCAGATGATCAGTCCAGCTGTAGTTGATGCTTTGTATGAACGAATTCTGTCCATCTTGATCGTTGGAAAGAAGTACAAGGATCCTAATTATTCAGCCAAGCAATTGGCTGCAGATTTAGAAACGAACACACGCTATTTGTCGGCAGTGGTGAACCTCAGGTTCGGATGCAACTATTCCAGTTTGGTCAACCAGTACCGAATACGCGACGCACGCTATTTGTTGTCGGACAAACGCACCGATGTGCGCAAGTCCATGGATGAAATCAGTAAGGAGATAGGGTTCTCTAACCGTCAGTCATTCTATGCGGCCTTCTACAAGTATGTGGGGGTCACTCCGCGTGAATATCGGCTGAAGCATAATCAGAGTTACGCGGTCATTGTGTCGGAGCGAGAGAAGAAACGGACTAAGAAGAAAGAGTGACGAAAGCTGATAGGAGCATCCGGAAACTCTGGAAATAAGGAAAAATCAAGGCATTATATGAAATTTAATCTTAGGAAAATGATGGTGTCAACCCTTCTTGCTGCTGCCCCACTTGGAGCAGCAGCACAAGTGAATGAGGATTTCGTGTATAACGACGAACGATTTGCAGACCTTCAAATGCTTCGTTACAAGGTGGAAGGCTTCGAGGACCTCAGTCTTCAGCAGAAGAAGTATATTTACTTCCTCACCGAGGCGTCGTTGCAAGGGCGTGATATCCTCTACGACCAGAACGGCAAGTACAACCTCCGTATCCGCAAGGTGCTGGAGAGCATTTACACAGACTATCAGGGCAATCGCCAGAGCGACGACTTCAAGGCTTTGACAGTTTATCTCAAACGTGTGTGGTTTTCCAATGGCATCCATCATCACTATGGGTCAGAGAAGTTCGTACCGGGTTTTAGCGAGAAGTTCTTCCGCCAGGCTGTGATGAGCCTTCCCGAAACTAAGTTGCCATTGGCTGAAGGACAGAGCGCTGCCGAATTGTGTGATGTGATTTGTCCCGTCATCTTCGACCCTCAGGTGATGCCCAAGCGCGTGAACCAGGCTGATGGCGTGGACTTGTTGCTGACCTCAGCTGAGAACTACTATAGCGGGGTCAGTCAGGAAGAGGCCGAGGAGTTTTACAACAACCAACGCGACCTTGACAATCCCCATCCTGTGATGACGGGAATGAACAGCCGTCTGGTGAAAGACAGCGACGGCACTCTGCGTGAGGTGCGCTGGACAGCCAACGGTCTTTACGGCCAGTCCATCGCACGTATCATCTATTGGCTCCAGAAAGCCAGACCATACGCCGAGAATGAGAAACAGCAACAGGTGATTGACAAACTCATCGAGTTCTATCAGACCGGCGACCTCCATACCTTCGATGAGTATTCCATCCTTTGGGTCGGTGATGTCGACTCTCGTGTGGATTTCGTCAACGGTTTTATTGAAAGTTACGGTGACCCGTTGGGGCTGAAGTCCAGTTGGGAGTCAATCGTCAACTTCAAGGACTTGGATGCCACTAAGAGAACCGAGACCCTGAGCAGGAACGCACAGTGGTTTGAAGACCACTCTCCATGCGACCCGAGATTCAAGAAGGAAGAAGTGAAAGGCATCACAGCCAAGGTCATCACCGCTGCCATTCTTGCCGGCGACCTCTATCCTTCCACCGCCATCGGCATCAACCTCCCCAACTCCGACTGGGTGAGGAAAGAACATGGCTCTAAGTCGGTGACCATCGGTAATCTCACCGATGCCTATAACAAGGCCGCTCGAGGCAATGGCTTCACGCAGGAGTTCGCCTATGGAGCGGAAGAAATCGCATTGATGGACAAGTACGGTGACTTGACAGACGACCTGCACACCGACCTGCACGAGTGCCTGGGTCATGGTTCGGGCAAATTGTTGCCAGGAGTGAGCACCGACACCTTGAAAGCCTATGGGTCCACCATCGAGGAAGCCCGCGCCGATATCTTCGGACTTTATTATATCGCCGACGATAAATTGGTGGAATTGGGTCTGGTGCCCGACAAGGATGCCTACAAAGCCCAGTACTACAGTTACATGATGAATGGTTTGATGACCCAACTCGTCCGTATCAACCTCGGCAATGAGATAGAGGAAGCCCACATGCGAAACCGTGCGGTGATAGCACGCTGGGCTTACGACCACGGCCGTCAGGACAATGTGGTGGAAATGGTGAAGCGAGATGGCAAGACCTATGTGAAAATCAATGACTACGCACGTCTGCGCGACCTCTTTGGTGAGTTGCTCGCTGAGATTCAGCGAATCAAGAGTACGGGTGACTTTGAGGCCGCCCGTTCCCTGGTGGAGACCTACGGCGTGAAAATCGACCCCGAACTGCACAAGGAAGTACTCGACAGATACACACGTCTCAATCTTGCTCCCTACAAGGGATTCATCAATCCTGTTTATACAGTGGAGAAAGATGCCAATGGCGAAATCACCGACATCAAGTTGGACTACACTGAGGCCTACGACCACCAGATGCTACGCTACAGTAACGACTACGCTACTTTGCCCTACGTGAACGAATAGAATGGACTTTCCGGTTTTTCCAGTCAACACCATCCACGGCCTATAGACGATGACAGAGCAGACGCAAGAGAAAATCAGACTTCTGAAACAGGAATTCCGTGCCAACATGAATGGCATGGCCTCTTCGTCCATGCGGAATGCCGGTCTTGGCTACCATGTTAACTTCGGTATCGAACTGCCACGTTTGCAAGCCATAGCCAGAGAGTTCCATCCCGACCATGAACTGGCTCAGGAACTGTGGAAAGAAGATGTTCGCGAATCGAAAATCGTCGCCACACTGTTGCAGCCTGTCGCCACTTTCTATGCTGAAATCGCCGACATTTGGGCAGAGAGCATCACAACGGCAGAAATGGCCGGCATAGCGAGCGTGAACCTGTTCCAGCATCTTCCCTACGCATTGGAAAAGGCTTTCCAATGGATGGCATCCGAAGGTGAGTATGTGCAGATGTGCGGTTATCACACCGTCATTCGCCTAATGCGCAAGAATGAACTGCCCGACCGTTTGGCAGAGGAATTGGTTGATCATGCCATTTGTACCGTGGGCTGGTCCTCCAATTCTTCTTCTCTTCGGCTCATCGCATGGAAAGCCTTGTCACAATTCGCTTCGTTGTCGGAGTCGGGATTGCGTTATACGGTGGACGCATTAAAAGCCGCTGGCTTCGACAGAGATGCTGAATTGCGTCCTTATCTGGAGTATCTTCAGGACGAAGGATAAAAAAAGGCTCAATAGTTTGTCGTATCGTAATAAAAGTGGTAAATTTGTAATTTGGAAAAGAAATGGCTCCGATGAAGGACACGGACGAGCGTTTGTTGAAGGAGGAAGCGCATAGGATGCTGACAGAGTATATGTCAGAACATCATCAGCGCAAGACCCCTGAACGCTATGCCGTACTCGATGCCGTTTACTCTTTTGAGGGACTGTTTGATGCCGACCAACTTTACCAGCGTCTGGAAGGTGAGTTCAGGGTGAGTCGTGCCTCGATTTACACCACCCTTGACCTTTTGGCGAGAATAGGCCTGGTGGTTCGAAACCAGATGCCCTCCAAAGTCTATTACGAGCGCAATATTCCGGGGCAGGTACATTTCTACAAGGCCTGCACCGAATGTGGCAAATTGGAACGGTTCAACAACGACAGTATAGGAAGGCTTCTCAAGGAGATGCCGGTCAAGCGTTTTCATCCGTCTATGTATGCGCTGACTGTGTCGGGGCTTTGTAGTAAGTGCCTGTCGAATATTAACCGGCGTAAGAAAAGGCTTGACAAAAAGAAGTTGCCTAAGTCCAAGAGCGAGGCTGTGGTGAAAAGCAATGGAGACAAGGAACAAGCCAAGGACTCTGCGAGAGATAAAAAGAAAACAAACAAAACATAACACAACAACACTCAAACAATTAATATGGAAAAGATAGATGTTCTTCTGGGTCTGCAATGGGGCGATGAGGGCAAAGGCAAGGTAGTCGATGTACTCACTCCAAAGTATGATGTGGTGGCACGTTTTCAAGGTGGTCCGAATGCTGGGCACACCCTTGAGTTCGAAGGTGAGAAATACGTCTTGCGTTCTATTCCCTCCGGAATATTCCAAGGCGACAAAATCAATATTATAGGCAACGGCGTAGTGCTTGCGCCCGACCTCTTCATGGAAGAGGCGCAAGCATTGGAGAAGTCTGGTCATGAACTCAAATCGCGACTTCATATCTCCAAGAAGGCTCACCTCATCATGCCTACCCACCGTATCCTCGACCAGGCTTACGAGGCACAGAAAGGCAAGAATAAAGTGGGCACTACGGGTAAAGGCATAGGCCCAACCTATACCGACAAGGTAAGCCGTAACGGTCTTCGTGTTGGAGATATCCTTGAGGATTTCGAGACGAAGTACGCCGCTCACAAGGCAAGGCACGAGCAGATGCTCCGAGCATTGGATTTCACTGACTACGATATCACTGAGGTGGAGAAGAAATGGTTTGAGGGCATAGAATACCTTCGTCAGTTCCCATTGGTGGACAGCGAACACGAAATCAACGCCTTGCTGAAAGCCAACAAGAGCATTCTCTGCGAGGGTGCGCAAGGTACGATGCTCGACATCGATTTCGGTTCCTATCCTTTTGTGACCTCGTCGAACACCATTTGTGCAGGTGCTTGCACAGGCCTGGGTGTGGGACCCAACAAGATAGGCGATGTCTATGGCATCATCAAGGCCTACTGCACACGCGTGGGCGCCGGTCCTTTCCCCACAGAACTGTTTGACGAGACGGGTGCCAAAATCCGCGCTATCGGTCATGAGTATGGCGCTGTCACAGGTCGTGAGCGCCGTTGTGGTTGGATTGACTTGGTGGCGCTGAAATATGCCATTATCATCAATGGTGTGACCAAACTCATCATGATGAAGAGCGATGTGCTCGACGGATTCCCAACAGTGAAAGCCTGCGTGGCCTACAAACTCAAGAACGGCGAGGTAATCGACTACTTCCCTTACGACATCAGCGATGGCATTGAGCCTGTTTATAAGGAACTGCCAGGATGGAACCTCAACCTATCGGAAGTGAAGAGCGAGGACGAGTTCCCACAGACCTTCAAAGACTATATTGCCTTCCTCGAGCAGGAATTGGAAACTCCCATCGCCATCGTTTCTGTGGGACCTGACAGGGCTCAGACGATTATTCGTGAAAAATAATTGAAGTTTGGTGATAGATTCTGTGGGCAAAAGGTGTCTTTATAGAGAAAGACGCTTAAATTGACACTGCATAGTTATAAAAATCATATCGCTTATGGGAATTTCATTAGGAGGTACAGCCATTTATTGGATTCTGTTCATCGGAATCGCACTGGTGAGTTGGTTGGTTCAGGCCAACCTGCAACGCAAGTTCAAGAAATACTCACAGGTACGTTCTTTCAGCGGTCTGACAGGGCGCGAGGTGGCATTGAAGATGCTCTATGAGAACGGAATCACCGATGTGCAGGTGACCAGCACCTCTGGCATGTTGACCGACCATTATAATCCAGTCACCAAGACGGTGAATCTGAGTGAGGGTGTGTATTCAAGTGATAGTGTGATGGCCGCCGCTGTGGCCGCTCATGAATGTGGTCATGCCATTCAGCATGCACGAGCCTATGCCCCTCTGACGCTTCGCTCGAAATTGGTTCCAGCGGTGTCATACGCTTCTAAATTCATGACTTGGGTGTTGCTTGGCGGCATGCTTTTGCTGAGTTGGACAGGTAATTCCACCGTGTTGCTGATTGGCATTATCCTTTTCTCGCTGACTACACTCTTCGCTTTCGTTACCCTGCCAGTGGAAATCGATGCCAGTCGAAGGGCACTGAAATGGCTGGAACAGAGTGGCATGACCAGCGGCTCTACCCATGCCGCCGCTACTGATGCGCTCAAGGCTGCCGCCTACACCTATGTTGTGGCTGCGCTAAGTTCACTCGCTACACTCATCTACTACATTATGGTGTATCTCGGGGGAAGAAAATGACTCCTAAAAGATGAGATGATGTCTTTTCGGGGTATATCTCTCACAATAGCAAATTAAATCCGCATGGTCGGAGTTAATTTGCTATGTTAGCATTAATTGTATTCAATAATTCATAACTCGTCATGCCAAACAAACAACAACAGATACAGACACAAAAGCCTGTCCAAAAGCAGAAACTCTCACAACAACAAGTGCTTTTGGCTCGCCTTACTGAACTTCCCTTAGTCGGCCTTGAGGAGAGAGTGAAGGATGAAGTCAATGCAAACGAAGCCCTTGAGGAAGGACGCCTTGAAGACAATGAAGGCATTGTCGGAACGGATGTACTTGGCGAATATGGTGTGAGCACCGAAGACACGACAGAAGAAGGGGACTCCTCCTTGGACATCTGGGAGTCGCTTGAACCCAATGGTGATGCCGAAAGTCTTTATTCCGTAGATGATGTACAAACCCCCAGATTTAGCAATGAGAATAACTCAGAAGTACCTATAGGCGACACTGGTTCGTTCATCTCGGATTTGTTAAAGCAGATAGGTGAGTACGACGTGGATGATAATACTCGTTCTCTGTTAGAGTATCTTATCGGGTCACTCAACAGCAACGGGTTTATTGAAAAATCGCTTTTCGACATTTCCAACGAATTAGCACTCTACCAAAATATAGATGTGTCGGAGCAAGAATTGGAACATGCCCTACATATCCTTCACCAGTTCGATCCACCAGGCATCGGTGCCCGCAACCTCAGGGAGTGTCTTCTCATTCAAATAGATAGGATTCTCTCACAACTTCCAAAGGATAATGCGATAAAAAAACGTCGTCTGCTTGAACTTGAGCGGAAGGTTCTGTACGACTACTATCAACCCTTTGTCAACAAGAACTTTGACAAGATTATGGAAGGGCTTGGTCTCACCTCGGAAGAGATGAGTGCCGTCACGGAAGGAATATCTCACCTCAACCCACGTCCAGGTACAGCCCTTAATGAATCGGCATCGGACACGGGGATGACCGTGATACCAGACTTCATCATCGAGACAGAGGATAATCAAGTCCGGATGAGGCTCAATGAGGGTAATATCCCTCCGCTCCATATCAGACGAGACTATATCGATGAACTTAAGAAGTTCGAGAAGCGTGGTAAACCGTTGGCCCCGAGGGATAAAGAGGGTTTCGTTTTCATGAAGAAGAACGCTGACTCTGCCAAGATGTTCATTGAGACCATCAACCAACGACGTCACACTCTCTATAAGACCATGAAGGCCATCATTGAACTACAGAAGGAGTTCTTCTTCACGCAGGACGACGACCAACTCCGTCCTATGATACTTCAAGATGTGGCCAATCGAGCCAATCTCGACATCTCGACGGTGTCGCGTGTCTGCAACAGCAAGTACGCCACCATCGATGGCAGTGTGTATTCACTCAAACATTTCTTTAGTAGGGCACGTACCAATGCTGGGGGTGAGGATATCAATGTCAGGAAGGTGAAAAGCGAGATTCAGCGCATTGTGGATGAAGAGGATAAGAACAATCCGCTGGCTGACGAGGCCATCACCGAGATGCTCAATGCCCTTGACTACAATGTGAGTCGTCGCACTGTGGCTAAATACCGCGACCAGATGAACATACCCAAGGCAAAACTCAGAAAGGAGATTTAGAAGTGACCGACAAACAGCAAATACAGATGGCGAGGGTTCTCTCGATGGTGTTTTCACCCTTCTATGTGCCTGTATGGTCACTGATAGGACTTTTCATGTTCAGCCATCTCAAACTCTTTCCCCTCTACTACAAGTTGTTTGTACTCCTCGTGGTCTTTTGCTTCACTGTGCTTGTTCCTTGGCTGAGCATCCGTGTGTTCCAGCACACCAACCGGTTGTCGAGATGGCAGATGGGGCACCGTAGGAACCTTCACGTGTCCTACGTGCTGACACTTATCTCCTACGCCACATGTCTGCTGCTGATGTATAAGACCCACGTCCCGCTCCTTATCCGCAATATTGTGGTGGCAGCTTTGGTGGCGCAGGTTATCTGCACACTTGTCAACCTCAAATGGAAAATCAGTATCCACATGGTGGGCATGGGTGGACTGACGGGTGTGGATTTCGCATTAAGCAACCTCTTTTTTTTCAACCCCCTTCTTCCTGGTTGCCTTTTGATTCTGCTTTCTGGTTTAGTGGGGTCCAGTCGCATCATTCTCCGTCAGCACAGTCTGTTGCAAGTGGTGGCTGGTTTTATTGTCGGTTTCGCCTGTGCCATGCTCTTCACACTGTCAACATGGATGGTGTAGGAAGCGCTTCGTCTTCCGATACGCTGCAAATTTATACTGTATAGTTTGTTTTGTCAATGAAAAATGCAAAATAAACGATGTCTTTTTGCCCTTTTGTCAGCATTTTATTGTATCTTTGTCGAAAATCTGCCAAAGTGTGGAATCAGAATCAAGTGTCAGCAGACTGAATATTTAGTAAATGTATATTTTATAACGCAATGACTCCTTTAGTATCACTCATTATGGGCAGCACTTCCGACCTTCCGATTATGGAGAAGGCTGCCAAATTGCTTGACGAACTTCAAGTACCTTTTGAAATCAATGCGCTTTCCGCTCATCGGACACCTGATGCCGTAGAGCGATTCGCTCACGATGCCCAGACCCGCGGCATCAAGGTGATTATCGCTGGTGCAGGCATGGCAGCCGCTCTTCCTGGCGTGATAGCCGCCAACACCACGTTGCCTGTGATTGGTGTACCTATCAAGGGCTCATGCCTTGATGGTATGGACGCGTTGTTGTCGATTGTTCAGATGCCCCCAGGGATTCCCGTGGCTACAGTGGGTGTGAACGCCGCTCAGAACGCAGCCATTCTCGCTGTGCAGATTATTTCTTTGACCGACCCCTTGGTGGCTGACCGTTTCACTGAATACAAGGCCAGCCTGCGCAAGAAGGTGGAGAAAGCCAATTCCGAACTGTCGGAGTTGAAATTCCAGTACAAGACCAACTAATCTTTTTTCTGGTATGAGCCAGTTCAAATATTCACGTAGGAAATCATCGGAAGTGAGGATTGGTGGCACACTCCTTGGTGGAAGCAACCCTATCAGACTGCAGTCGATGACCAACACATCAACGCTCGACACACAAGCCTGCATTGAACAGGCGAAGCGAATCGTGGATGCTGGTGGTGAGTACGTGCGTCTGACCACACAGGGCATACGTGAGGCTGAGAACCTCAAGAACATCAGCGAGGGATTGCGCAAGGATGGCTACGATGTGCCTTTAGTGGCTGATGTGCATTTCAATGCCGCAGTAGCCGATGTGGCTGCACTTTACGCCGACAAGGTGAGGGTCAATCCTGGCAATTACGTTGACCCGGGCAGAAAGTTCCTGCATATCGACTATACCGACGAGGAGTATGCCGCTGAGTTGCAGAAGATAGAGGAGCGTTTCGTGCCATTCCTCAACATCTGCAAGGAGCATCACCGCGCCATTCGTATAGGCGTGAACCACGGTTCGCTCTCCGACCGTATTATGAGTCGTTATGGAGACACTCCAGAGGGTATGGTGGAGTCGTGTATGGAGTTCCTCCGCATTTGCGTGAAAGAGAACTTCGCCGACGTGGTCATCTCTATCAAGGCGAGCAATACGGTGGTGATGGTTCGCACGGTGCGCCTGCTTGTGGCTCAGATGGATAAGGAAGGCATGGCTTTTCCTTTGCATCTCGGTGTCACAGAGGCTGGCGAGGGCGAGGACGGGCGCATCAAGAGTGCCGTCGGAATCGGTGCTTTGCTCTGTGAGGGCATCGGCGACACCATTCGCGTTTCGCTTTCCGAGGCTCCTGAACGTGAAATACCCGTGGCAAGGCGTTTGGTCGATTCCATCGAGGAATGTGCGCGGTTGCGACATGAAGCCAAGGCTGCAATAGCGGATGACACTGTGACGATTGAACTGCATGAAACGGACTGGGAACTCTTGCAACTGAAGGCCGCCATGGCTGTGGGCGCTCTCTTCATCGACGGGTTGGCTCATCAACTGGTCATCAAAAACGACGGCTTCAGCGAAGAGAAACTGACAGACTTGGCTGATTCCATCCTACAGGCAGCCCGAGTGAAGTTCACCAAGACTGAGTACATCTCTTGTCCTGGCTGCGGACGCACACTCTACGACCTGGAATCTACGATAGCACGCATCAAGGCTGCCACTTCTCACCTCAAGAGCTTGAAAATCGCCATTATGGGTTGCATCGTGAACGGTCCTGGCGAGATGGCCGATGCTGATTATGGCTATGTTGGCGCCGGGGTGGGGAAGGT
>CACYEC010000261.1 GCA_902773225.1 uncultured Bacteroidales bacterium | reverse complement strand
GTCTTTGATGGCGGCATCCACCAATTCCCTAATGCTGGCACACCCATCATTTATCGAAAAATGAGAGTGAACATTCAAATGTACAAATCGGAATCTATTCATATTATATCAATTCTATTTTCATGCAAAGAAAACAAAGACCTCCGCCAACTGGTGGCAGAGGTCAAAGAAAAATGCTATTTTCGATAATTCGCGTTCACTGACTAATTATACTCAGAATAGAAGATGATTATGTTAATAAGGACTATTCCAATAGTCTATTCATTCTTTCGAAAGTATTTTCCTCTTTGATACGATTGAGCTGATACTCTATATAATGAACCATCTTGCCATTTGCCATATCCCGTAAAGTCGACCACTCGTCCCATCTCCACCAATGACCGCTGCCGGCTAATCCTGACTCGCTCCATAAATATACCCAACCAAAAGGATATTCGTCTGTTGGTTTTTCGCAATCCTCCCAGAAAAGAATAGGAGCTTCTTTTAATTGGGTTTGGGGCTCAACAGTGAATGCCATCCTAAATCCATCTTGATTTGTATGGTTACGCACTCCTAAAACGAAATGTATTCTGTTATATTTTTCATCCCAAATATGAATCCAGCTAAAATTGCTGGCAGTTTTCATTCCTTCGTCGCTTTTAAATAGGAAACCTAGGTTTTGGCATACTTTATGAATCTCATCGATGAAATCAGTTCTTATTCTAGTTTGAATGTCATAGCTATGCTCTAATATATCTATCGTCGTCAAGATGTTGTCATTAGAAGTTAAGACATCCAAATATTCTTGTGAATTGTTTTTTTCCATTATCGAAAGAATTTGTTTAAGATTGGTTATGTATTGTGTTATTGTTTCTCGGATTCTCGGATATAGCGCAGCTATTCCTATACATTTTTCCAACCAAGGTATTATGTCATCCTTATAGCTTACTGTCAAATAATCAAACGATTCTTTGCCCGTTGACTCTTCACTTGGCTGAGTCCCAAAGAGTGTTAAATACAATAGAGCATATTGCTCGTTTGATAAACCTTCTGTTTCAGTGGCATATCTATTGTATCGGTACATCTGTAGCTTTTGGTCACCAGCATATATCTTATTCTCTATAATAACTGTCTGTTTGTTTTTATCACGAATAAGTAAATCTATCCTTCCACCTTTTTTGCAATCTGGTGTCACAGTCCCTATAGAATATTCTACAAAGACATTAGAAGTATTTGGATCGAACTTGAATGCCCTTTTGCTTTCTATCACATCTGTCCAAAAGGACTCCAAGAACTTTGACCCCAATCCATGATCACCGTTTGGATTCAATAATTCTGCTATTAATGCAGAATGCAAACGGACTTCCGAGGTAGTGAGACCTAGAACTTTGAATACATTGAAATTCTCGCCTCGCCTTCGTTTTTCCTCCTGCTGAGTATTTTCCTTTAGAACTATTTCGGAGATTTGTTTTAATAATTGGTTTAGTCTTTCCATATTTAGTCCAATGGTTTATTTAATAATCTTTTACTCAGTAACCAGTTCTTTAATGTTATACTTACATTAATGTCACTTTCTTTCATCTTTCTTAATTTTAAAAAGTTTTTTATTCCAACCTTTCAAATTCAAAATCATTCACGGAGCAGCAAGCTTTCTTGTAGTCAAACTGATACATGCGCATGTACTGCTCTTTAATCTCTACGGCTCCATTATAGAATGGAGTGGTGGTGTGTGACTTGGTAGTCACCGTGATAGCCATGTCTGGCGTCAACACCTGCCCGTTAGAGCGCTTCACTCGTTTGGGCGTTATTCTATAGACTTTACTCATAAAATAAATGTTTAGGTTTCTAAGCGCAAAGATAGTAAATAAAATCAGAACACAAAGAACAAAGAGGATTGTTTTTGACAAATATTACATATTCAGCCCTTCCAAGCCGACATCTAGAATCATTTTGGCGAACTCGATGCCTGCATGGCGATTTCTATGGCATCGACATGTAGTTATTCATTCTGCTGATTTATCAGGTTCACCACCACTTTCACCATCACGTCTTTCTCTTCTGTCTTGCTCTCGGCAATCATCAGGGTTAGGGCAACGAGGGTGTTGTCAGCCAATCGCTTGGAACCATCTTCACGATAGAGGATGCGGTTGTTGTTTAGGAACCAGAGGAAGAGCGTGGCGGCAATGCGTTTATTGCCATCACTGAACGAATGGTTCTTGGTGACGAGGTAGAGCAACATGGCGGCTTTCTCCTCTACACTGGGATAGAGTTCCTCGCCTCCAAAGGTCTGGTATATTTGGCCGATGCTGCTCTTGAACGAGTCGTCCTTCTCATTACCAAAGAGTGCTGAACCTCCAAACTTTTCACGCAAGCCATTGATAGCCTCCATCGCATTCTCGTAAGTAGCATGGAAGGGTTCTTCCTTTGTCGTATTGTCAATCGTCAGTCGTTCGTAATCATAGTTGTCGAGGGTGTCAAGAGCGTAAGTGTAATTCGTCACCACTTCGAAGAGGGCATTGGTCTCGTCATTCGACAGCAGAGGCTGACTTTGTATTGTGCGCCCCAACATTCCCACCAGTTGGCGCAGTTCGCCAATCTGCTCCTTTCGGATGCGTTCGTTGACAGCATAGCCTTTGACCAGATAGTCCTTGATTATCTTACGAGCCCATATACGGAATTCAGTACCCCGTTTGCTTTTGACGCGATAGCCAACAGAGATGATGACATCGAGGTCGTAATATTTTACTTTACGAGACACGCTTCTTTTGCCTTCTTGTTGAACTTGTAAGTATTCCTTACAGGTTGAGTCTCTATCCAGCTCGCCCTCTTTATACGCATTACCAATATGCATAGTAATGTTCTGAGGTGTCTTCTCAAATAACTCTGCCATCTGAGCCTGTGTCAACCACACTGTTTCGTTCTCCAGGCGGACATCAATCTGTGTCTGTCCGTCCTCCGTCTGATAGATGATGATCTTGTTCTCTTCCATATTGTATGTTGTGTATGGTTCTTATAGTATTTCTCTTGCTATCCAGGCACAGGCTTCTGCATCGGCAAGGGCGTGGTGGTGGTTCTCCAGTTGGTAGCCACACTCGGCGGCTACGGTGTGAAGCTGATGGTTGGGCAGATAGCGGAAGGCACGACGGGAGGCTGCAAGCGTGTCGTAAAACTCATAGTCGGG
>CACYEC010000260.1 GCA_902773225.1 uncultured Bacteroidales bacterium | reverse complement strand
TATCCGTGAGAGGAGTTCCAACTGATGTTGGTGAGTTCGGGGATACCAGCGTCGCCCTGCCATGTCCAGATGCACTCATCAGAGCAGAGTTCGTTGGCTTCGAAGATGCGGCGGTAGAAAGATGAGTTACCTTCGTCGAACTGCGACATATCTGCATTTCCAGAACCACCCGTTTGTCCAGTCATAGTGAGGCTACTGTAGATTTTGGCCAGCAGGCCTGTTTTGTCGAGTGTGGTGTTGGTCTGTTCGTCGATAACGCTCTGTTCAAGTTCATCCGAGCAGGAAGTCAGTCCACCAACCATCAGAACGGCACCCAAAGCCGCAGGTGCTATATATTTGAATAATCTGTTGTTCATAATCGTCATGATGTAATAAAAGATGATACTATTAGAAATTCAGGCTCAGACCAATCTGATAAGTAGTAGGTCTTGGGTAGACGCTGCCATCGACACCTGTTCCATGTGTACGCTCGGGATCAAGTCCGTCGTAGTTGGTGATGACGAATGGATTCTGCACCAGAGCATATACACGTCCGTTCACACCATTGTAGCTGCCACCTGAGAAGAGGTTCTTGAACGAGTAACCCAGTGTGATGTTGTCGCAACGGAGGAATGATGCATTGCGGATGAAGTAGTCGCTCATGTAGTAGTCGGTCTTACCCTGGAATCCGAGACGAATGGCTTCCTTTGTCGTGTTGGTGTAAGCATTATTGGAATAGATACCCGACCAAGACACATTGGCCCTATTTGAGAGGAAATCGTAGTAGAGATAGTTGCCGAAGCTTGCACGCCAAGTGAAGCTGAAGTCAAAGTTCTTGTAGATGAACTTATTGGTAAGTCCCATGGTGACGTTGGCATCCGGTTTCTTGTAGACATACTTGTCATCAGCATTGATGATACCATCAGCATTCCTATCGACAAATACGCCCTCCATGGGGTTTCCAGCCTCGTCATATACCTGCTGATAGACATAGAAGCTGTTGGCGGCATATCCCACCTTGTTGACCTGTACCTTATTGCTTAGACCTGCACCGATGTCGCCACCTGTGAGGAAGAAATCAGCACCATTGGTGAGTTCTGTGATTTTGTTGCTGTTGTGGGCGACATTGTAACTCACTGTCCAAGAGAAGTCCCTCGTGGTGATGGGGTGTGCGTTGATGTTGAACTCAAGACCTTTGTTTCGGAGCGAACCGATGTTCATAATCAGATAGTTTCCGAAATTCGTTCCAGAGGCCACGCTGACCTGGCTGATGAGGTCTTTGGTCTTACGGTAATACCACTCAAACGAACCGTCAATTTTACCGTTGAAGAGGCTCCAGTCGAGACCGATGTTCCAAGTGGTGGTTTTCTCCCAGTCAAGATTCCTGTTGAACACTTCTGGACGAAGAGTATGGTAATTCACGTTTCCGATAGCATACTGTCCATACTGGTCGGAAATGATGTATCGGGGCAGATAATAGAAATTATATTCTTCCCCTTGATATATAATTCTCTGCTGGCCAGTAATACCCCATCCGAGACGAAGTTTGATTTCATCGATAGCCTCGACGTCCTTCAGGAACTTCTCTTCATTGATCTTCCATGCCAATGCAACAGATGGGTACTTTCCCCATTTGTGGCCAGGAGCCAAACTTGACGAACCATCGAAACGCATGGTGAATGTGAGGAGGTATCTATCAAGCAAACTATAGTTGAAACGTCCGAAATAGGAAAGAAGAGAATAACGGGGTTTGGTATGTGTCTGTTCTGACCTCAGTGATGGAGAATTGGCTATAGGGGTATCAAGTCGTTTACCTGACTCATCGTACCACTCATTGCCCTGACCGAAACTATAGGTTTTACGGTTGAAATGCTGTTGTTCCACGCCCACCATTGCGTCAAGATGGTGTATGTCGGCGAAATCTTTCACGTAATTGGCATAGATGTTGCCAAGAATATTGTACTTGTAAGATTGATCAACACCGTCCCATCCAAAATAGTTATTGGAAACGGAATAGGGTGAAACGGTAGTCAGTTCACGTCCTTCAGAATAGTCGGCAGCCACATTGGCATGAATATGGAGGTCTTCAAAACCATGTATCTGGTAGTCAAATTCAAGGTTACCGATGAGCACATCAGAATTAGCCCTCTTGTTTCTCAAGTCGAGTAGAGCAACAGGATTCTGAGGTGTGTTAGTGTTGGTAGTATAATTCCAATCGGGGTCGTTGAAAGCTGCCGGCATAGCGGTTTGCCAGTAGCCTCCCAGTTCTGGATGGGTGTCGTCATAAACAGGCTGTGTAGGATCGATGCTCAATGCATTACCAATAGCTCCTCCACCATCAGGATAGCGGTTCTTGGCGTGCATGTACTTGGCATTGAAGGTCACGTTGAGATGATCGTCGAAGAAGGTTGGGGTAAGTGTGGCACTTGCGGTGAATCGGTCGAACTTAGATGTCTTGATGATACCTTGGTTGCTGGTGAATCCAACTCCAACACGATAAGGCAGATTCTTCAATGCGCCCGTAATACCGATTTGGTGGTCGTGGCTGACAGATGTACGCAGCACCTCGTCCGTCCAATCAGTGTTGGCAGTCCCCAGTCCTGTTCCAGCCTGGCCGAGGGTGTTGGTCACATAGTCGCGGAACTCGTCGCCAGAAAGCACGTCATAGGTTTTGCGGGCATGACCAAGGCTCATGTTGCCATTGTAGTTGATTTTGGTCTTTTGTCCTACCCTTCCCTTCTTGGTGGTGATGATAATCACACCGTTGCTGGCTCGGCTACCGTAGATGGCTGTAGCGGAGGCGTCTTTAAGGACAGTGAGTGTTTCGATGTCCTCGGGATTGACCATGGATAGCGGGTTGCTCAGACCCTGCACACCACTTCCGTCCATGGGTAGTCCGTCGATGACATACAACGGGTCGTTGGAAGATGAAAGAGAAGAACCACCACGAATGCGGATGCTGGCACCACCGCCAGGAGTACCATCGTTAGAGATGACGCTCACACCGGCAATCTTACCAACGAGCATGTCTTGTGCGTTGGTGGTGATACCCTTCGACATCTCATCAGGACGGATTGCAGTGACAGCACCTGTGGCATCACTCTTTTTCACCGTACCATAACCGATGACCAATACATCGTTGAGAAGTTTTGTATCCTCCACGAGGGTCACATTCATAACGGCGGCAGCAGGGATGACCTGAGTGGTATAACCCACGAACGAGAAGGTAATAGGCGTACCAGGTGCAGGCACCTTTAATGTGAAGTCACCATTGATGTCGGTGATGACACCTGACGAAGGGTCGTTCTTGTCGAAGACGTTGACTCCTGCAAGTTCTCCCATGGCGTCCTTCACATGACCTTTGACAGTGAAGACATGCTGTGCGAAAGCAGCCACTGTCAAGCACAGCCCTACGAATAGAGCCAGAACCCTTTGACGGGTCTGTGAATTAAAATCTTTCATTAGGCACTTGAATTGATTAATTTGTTAGTTAT
>CACYEC010000259.1 GCA_902773225.1 uncultured Bacteroidales bacterium | reverse complement strand
TTTGTTTTGCAAAGCAAATACTGCTTTAATGTCGTTCTGGACGTGCTTATTGAAAAAAGGGCGTTCCTGAATTCAGGAACGCCCTTTTTTCAATAGTATACTGTGTTCTACAGATTCTTAGAAAGAAACGTAAGCACCGAAAGCAACAGCGTTGTCAACACCGACGTTCACCTGGTTGGTCTTCACGTCGCCGGTCTTCTGGAAAGCCCAACCCAACTTGCCGATGTGTGCCACGAGGCTCACCTTGGGGCTGATAGCGTAAGAGAAACCTGGTTTGATGGCGATTTCCCAAGTGTTGGTGTTGTCATCTACGCCGTGAGTGTGCTCGAGCTCGTATGCGAATCCACCATCGAGGAAGAAAGTGAAGTTACCTGCCTTTACAGCCTTGTAACGTGCGTAAGGATTGAGAATGAAGTTGTTGGTGCTTGCATTGTCATCGTCTCTGTGACCAAAGCCTACAGCTGCGGCGATATCCCAGTTGTCATTGAGAGTGTAGCCAATCTCGGGAAGGAGTGTAAAGGTGTTGTTCTTTGAGAGTTCGTTGCCATTGAGTGTGGTCTTAGTGTGCTGGTAGCCTACTTCACCACCCATCCATACCTGTGCGTTAGCAGCAACTGAAGCAACTGCGAATACTGCAGCCAAAACAATCTTTTTCATAATCTAAAAAATAACTTTTTAGTGATGTCCTACTCTTTTATAAGGTTTTCGGATTCCCCTGTCATTCAATTCTCTTTTTTTTCGTTGTGGGTCATACTGGCTTTCTTACTGTTGACAACCGACGGAAAGTGTCGATGTTGTGAAGGCTCAGCGTAAACATGTCCCACATCGTTTTCGGGTGCAAAGTTACAACGTTTTTCCAATACGGCGTATGCTTGTTAAGGTTCTTTTGCTATAATTTCGACCTTTAGAACAATATTAGTTCAATTTTATACAAATAGAATGATTATTTATGCTCCGAAAATTTACATTTGTTAACATAAAATCCAATCTGTTTGCGCAAACAGACTAAATAGGTTTACTATTTTTAGCAGATTTGGTATAGATGATGGATGGTGAAATAGGACATAGTTATGAGATGTGATTGGAGTTCCATATGTCCAAAGTGTAAGTTAGGATTAGACTGCTTAGGTTCTAATAAAACACCCCTCCCTTCCATGTGTGGAGGGGTAGGGGTGTAAGTGTTCAGTTTGTTATTTCGGGATGTTCTGTTTATCGAATTACAAAAGTTTAGAAGTTCCTTGATGCAAGGGTGTAAATGTTAACGTCCCTTATAGAGGTATTTCTTTCCCCCCTTGATGTAGATGCCAGGTTGCAACTTGTCGGAATCGACCCTCCGTCCGTCGATCGAGTAGATGGCTTTGTCATCGGCAGTGTTGGCCTTGACATTGAGTATGCTGGTGAACTCTTTCTCCACCATGAAGTTGAAATACGAAGGTTCTTCGTATTTGGCAGGTGAGGCATCCTTGAGGTAGAGTCCTGTCCCGACATTTCGGAGGGTGAATCCCTTTCCTTCGACATATTCTATTTCCCATTTAGCACCGTTGGCCATGTCCTCACCCATCTGGTTGTTGAGTCCAAGTATGAAGCTGCACCATCCGCTGGCGGGCTGTGAGTTGAGGTAACCAGGTTTCCCCCAGATGTTGTATTCGCTATCGTCAAGTTGTATGAGTCTCAGCAAATAGTGGTTGTCGGTTCCGGCCACAGGTTCTGCTTTGAACTTATATCCGACGATGGTGATGTCGTTGAGTACGGTGTTTGCGTCCTCAAATCCCAAGTTCTGGTTATCGGAGCCGTAGAAAGCCTTCTTGTCCTCGCTGACGATGACAAAGGGTGCGGATACAATTTCGGCGACACTGGAGTAATTTCCCAGTTTGTCGATGCTCATTTGGTCGTCTTCTTCGTCATTGTTGTCATCCCCTCCTTCACCCCAGTTGGCCTCATAGTAAACGGCGTACCAGTCCATGCAAGCCTTTCCACAGGCTTCTTCCAGTCCTCCGAAAGCGGGAGAGGCCTTTCCTGTGCGCATCAGGATGTCGATGTCGATGAGGCATGCTGTACCAGAGAGAGTCATAGAAATGTTTTTGTAATGGTCGAGCATAGCCTTGTAAGCTCTTCCCCATTTGGATGTGGACCCAGTAGCCCATGTTCCGTAGTTAGACTCCACCCATTCTCCGTGTTCGTTGTAGTGTCCTGTACCAGGTTTTTTAGGGCTCCAGTCCACCTCGGTGATAATGATGGGATATTTATCTACCACAGGTACCTGGCTGCGGAACTGTCTGATTAAGTTCTGTGGACTTGGTGTATCGTCGCTGCATCCATACCAACCGCAGTAGTCGTGAACGGCATATCCGATGTTTTCACCCTCGATGGGATATTTGGCATAACTCTGGTAGTTGCTTTGCCATCCAGTTCCTGGAGCCCAAATGATGCCGGTGAATCCGTTCTCGCGGATTTTATCAACGATGGGCTGGAAGTAATCGTGCAAGGCCTTGGGGTCGTCTGCGTTGTTTTTGTTTTTCAGGTTCACGGGTTCGTTAGCGAGTTCGATGCTGATTTGACCCGCATGTTCTTTCACGAAATCTTGCTGTGAGAACACGTCCCAGACGTACATCAAGTACTCTTGGTAGTAGTCGCCGACCTTCAGGTTACCCGGGCATACACCTGGGGGCCTTACCACCACGTACATTCCGTGGTTCATTGCCCTTTGAGCGAGTTTCAGGTAAATACGGGGTAGGAAGTACTCATACCTTGTCTTGCTGAAACGTGAGATGTCGGCCTCACCGCTCTCCTTTCCGTCGCTCTGCTTGTCGGGGTCGTTGGTCCAAGCGGGGTCCATGTGGAGACGGAAGACGTCGCACTTGGCCTGTTCCATTCCTCTGAAAAGTTTCTCAAAATAGACCAAGCAATTTGTTACTCCAGTGTCATTGTAGTCGTCCCACCAGCCACGAGCCTTTGAGCCTTGCCAGCGTCCACCGTTGAAGTAGGTGCTTGGGGTGTCCATCACGCCGTGCAGCACCATGTGCTTTCCTTCGTCTGTGACCAGCCACTTGCCTTCCACATGCAGCGGTGGTAGTTCTTTCTTGTCCTGGGCATGAACGGAAAATGCCAGAGCAGTCAGGAATAACAGAATAAGTGATTTTTTCATTTGTAAAGTTTAGAATTAGTTTGTTGATTTTCTGTATGCAAAGTTAACAAAGATATGAGTAACTATATATAAGGTGTGTATCAAATCCTTTAAGGAGTGAAACCATTTCAGACTTTCTTGAGTTCCGCAGGTGCATTGCGCTTATCTTCATGCACCCACGTTTATTAAGAGGTGACCATTTCAAGGTTATGAATCCATTCACATCTTATTTATGGTCGTTTGCAAACAGTCGAGGAAACGTGCAGCCTGTGCACCGTCCATTTGGGCGTGGTGGAACTGGAGAGAGACGTTGAGGCTGGTGCGCCACCAATGGCGGCGGTATTTGGCCCATGCCAAGAAGGGGTTGTTGTAGATGCCGCTGTACTGGTTGACGATGCCGTCCAGTTCGGTGTTGACCAGAGCTGAAGTGCCTATCACCATTGCATCTTCCTGGTAGATATCCTTGCAGGAATCGCTGGCAGAAAGGGTCGCGGACAGGTAGTCGGTATTGAATTGTACCAAGTCTTCGGAAAAGGGTATGTCGCATGAGTTGATGCCGCCTTGCTTGTTGTTCACGATGACATTGACGGCAAGGCGGTCGTATCTGAACAACCGTCCTTTTGTCTCCTGCTTACCATCCCCTTCCCTTGGCTTTTCGGGCAAGAGGTAGAACTCGTCTATCTGGCTGGCGGCCTTGCCGATGCACCAGCAGAGGAGCATGTTGAACTTCATTCCCCTTTTGCGGTTCAGTCTTACCAGTCGCGTCACATCGAGGGTCTTGAAGAGTGTCACCATCGGCATGGGCGAGTCCATCCACATCTCGAAAGCGTATGCGCGTCTGGTGTCCTTGGGGTTGATTTCCTGTCTCATACTCTTCTTAACATGAGGGCTATTTCTGGTCTTGCCATCGTTTCAAATGGGGATAATACTGGCGAAGCAGCGCCTTGTACTGCTCACGGCTTAGGCTTTGGCCCGTGTGCTTGTTATACTCGTCCACGAACTGTGAGCAGAACTCCACCATCTCTTCCATGGTGAAATTGCCCGTGAAAGCACCATCTTTGTAGCAATACATGCAGTACTCTTCGTTCTTACTTCCATCGGTGTTGGTGCCGAGGATTTCCTCTGTGAGCGGCATTCCGCAACTCTGGCAAAATTTCTGTTCCATACTTATTGGTTTTCGTTTTTTCAAGTTCACTGCAAAAGTACAAATTGTTGCAGGACTCACCATCGTTTTAGGTAAGTTTTTTAGTTTTTGATATCAACACCGCCAAAGAAATTGCTGGCGATGATATGGAGACAAGGGGCTTGCTTGTCGTTGGCGCGAAGGGCATGGTTGCCTACACCACCGATGAAACTGCGGCTCTTCACCACGACATTGACCGTTTCAGGCACAAGCAACTCCACCCCACCGCAAAAGGTGTGGATGTCGATTTCCTCATCCTCAGTGATGGTCGCTTGACGCAAGTCAAGACGTATTCCGCCGCAGAAAGCGTCGAGCCGTGCTCCATGGAAAGGTTCGCCATGGTAGATGTACTCATCTCCGCCGTAATGTGCGCTGCAGTGGATTCGTTTGCCTTCCTCGCCAATGGGCAGCGGCCGTTGCAGCCACTGGTCTGGGTCACGTCGATAACTATCGACGATGGTGATAGCTCCGACATAGAGAAGCAAAGTGGGAGCGACATAGGCAGTCCATTCTTGTCTCCACAGCCAGTCGCAATCAATGATGCCCCACATGTTGGCCAGTTTCCATACGCCAGCCACAATCAGAAGTATTCCGATAATCGTTCTTGTTTTCATCTTTATCACTCATCAATGTTCAATGACCTTACATTCTTGCTTTCTGTTTCTCTCCGGCGCCAGACCCACGGTACTTGCTGCGAGCCTCGTTGAACTTCCATGTGAGGTCGATGGAGAAGGTGCGTCGTGCAGGGTTCTTAGCGACGATTTCGCGTACGCCGAAGATGATGGCATCCGTCTTATTGGTATTGAAGATGTCGTAGCACCTCAGGTCGGCAGTCAGGGTGCCGAGATGGCGGAGGTTGAAGTCGCGTTGCACACCGATGTTGGCGTTGAAGTGTGGTTTGATGATTCGGAAGTTATTGTATTCACCTACAGACGTCCACTGCATATCAGCAGTCATTCGGAAATCCTGAGGCAGTTCTATAACATTCTGCCAATTGACGTTGAACCAGGGTTGGTTGAGCGTGATTGTGGTTCCTTCCGCGGTAGGCGACTTGTAATTCTGGAACATAGCAATAAAAGACCAGGTGGGATGCCAGCAACCGATGGTGGGGTTTGCAGACGCTATGGCCGTTAACTGATTGAAGTCTTCCTGGCTGTTGATAGGACGTACAAGGCTGACGAGCGGGTCGTCGGAACCGGGGTAAGGTTCTGTGGACATGGTCAAAGCGTCCTTGATACGAGAATAGTTGAAAGTGAGGTTCATCCACTTGTAGGCGCCATTGAGCACGAGGCTGTGTTTGTAGGTGGGTTTCAGGTAAGGATTACCGCTCTGATAGGCGTATCGGTTGAGATAGATGGTCGAACTGGTGAGGTTGCTGTAGTTAGGTCGTTCGATGTCGCGTCGGTATGAGAGGGATAGTTGAACAGGTCCAACAGGCGCTGATATGACAGCGGTAGGGAACCAGTCGCCGTAGTCACGGCAGACCTCACCCTCGCGTTGTCCGAAGTTGAAATAGTCGTTGGTGAGATGTTCATAGCGCAGTCCCACTTGGGTGAACACCCTTCCAAACGGGCGTCCGTACTCCAGGAATCCCGAAGCGGAAGACTCGTTGATTTCGGTGTCGGTAGCCTTCACAGGCACGGCGTCAGTGGCTTTGAAACTGTAGGCATCGGTTCGGTGGTTGTAGGAGTATTCACCTCCCAGAGAGGTTGCCTTTCCAGAGTGGGTAACTGAAGATTAACTTCGAAGCCCAGAAGTTGTTGGCGCTATTGGTGTTGCTATCTATGGTACGTGTGACTGGCGCGTCGGATGTTGTGATGGGTGTCATCATTTCAGTAGTGCTGCCTGGTGTCTTGGTGTCGTCGAACAATCCGTCGATGTTCAGGTCGATTCCCAACTGTCCCACCTTTCCATTGTAGTAGGCATTGAAGATATGCTTACTGAAATTATCGTCCTGCCAGATATGGCTCTCAGAGCGCTCTTTATAGACTCCGTTCTCGTAGTTGTCTGTCAAGAACAGGCTGTTGAGGTCGCCGCTGGGATGTCGGTCGTACTTGTAGAAAGCGCCGAAACAGTGGTTTTCATCGACCATGTAGTTCACCTGCAACTGCGGTGACCATCCCTTCCAGACATTTTTTGTTTCCTGTGAGGTGCGTCCCTCGTAGCGGTCAGGGCCGACGAAATAGGTAAGGTCGTTCGTCTGCAATGACTTATTATGACCATAGCGGCCAGCCCAGAACGAGGCTGTGATGTCGAGTCCGCCCGTGCGGTAGTTCACATCGAGGTTGTTGGTCAAGGTGTGTCCGTACCGGTAAATGCCCGAAGCATAGTCTTGGAAACTGATTCCCTCACCCTGGGCTTTCTTCAGTGTGATACGTACCACAGCCTTTGTTGATGCCGCATAGCGTGCACCTGGGTTCTGCACCACGTCCACATACTGTATCTGGTCGGCGCGCAGACGCGACAGTTCTTTCTCATCAAGAACTTTGCGTCCATTGATATACACCTCGGCATCCCCTCGTCCCAGTACCTTCACTCCACCATCACGCTCAGCCTCCAGTGACGGGATTCTCGAGAGTGCGTCGTTCACGGTGCCCGCCTTCTCCAATATGGTGCCTTCGACTGTGGTGCGCATGGCATCTCCTTTAACGTGTGTCTTGGGCAGCATGCTCTTCACGACCACCTCACCGAGCAACTGCTCGTCTTCTTTCATTTGTATGGTCAATCCGTTGGTGGCTTTGAGGGGTAAATACAAAGTCTCAAATCCCACGCAGGTCAATTTCAAGAGTCCGTCTTTCTTGTCGGTCGAGATTTTGAACATCCCTTGCTCATCAGTCACAGTGCCTTGCACGAAGGAAGAGTCGGGCAACGCCAGCAATACCACATTCACGGAAGGCAAGGGCTCCCCCTGGGCATCAATCACTCGTCCGCCGACGTCTTGTTTGCGTGCGAACCCCATCACAGTCATCATCAGTGCAACCACCATGGTTGCCAGTCTCACATTCATTGTTTTCATTTTCTGTAATACTTTTGGTTTTGATTTTCGTTCAATTTGACGATGCAAAACTAAAGGTTATTACAAAAAGAGGCAAAAAACTGGGATAATCAGCATTCTTTTGTGACAACTGGCAACAGGATTGGGATGAATGGCATGAAATGTGACGAATGACAAAGAAAAAACTTTCATCATTTTCGTATGACAGAATAGAGGTCTGACAGTCCTCAAAAGAAATTTTTTCTTGATTCGGCAGACGTATAAATCCATTTTTTTGTCTAATTTTGCTGACTGTATGAGCAAAGGAGGAAAAGAAACATTAAAAATCCGAATTATCAGCACTTGCTTCGTTGTGCTGGCATTGGCGGTGTTCAAACCTTTCGGGCTTGATGCTTGGCAATGGCAGGCATACTTCCATTTGGTGATGCTTGGTGTGATAGGCATCCTGACATGTTTGCTGACAGATGTCATCTTGAAATACATAGTGCGCAAACCGCGGTCCTACGACGAGGGAGTCGGTTACATCATCCGACGCAACCTATGGTTCCAATGTATCAACACACCGCTTGTGGCATTGGGTATATGCTTATACAGGCATTTCGTTCTGAGCGACAGAGTGGAAGGCAACCGCCTCTCGGTCGTCAATTATATCGAGACACTGCTCATCATCGCTTTTTGTTCCTTCGCCATAGGTCTCTACTGGCGTTTCAAGTTCCGCAGTCGCTATCTGGCCGCAGAACTGGAGGAGACACGATTGCTGAACGTGCAGTTGCAGCGTTTGCAACAGGAGAACGAGCAGAGAGCGCAGACAGCCCAAACAGCGGTTGAGGCATCGGGTGGAGAGGCGGATTCGCAGCCCCCGCATCCTGAGCCATCGTTAAGCGTTGGCGTACAGTCTGAGCCACAGGCAAAGAAGGAAAAAACGGTTTCAGAGCGCATCACCCTTTCAGGTACGACCAGTGAAACCATTTCCCTTCAGATTAACCACCTCTTGTATATTGAGGCGGTTGGCAATTATGTGAAAGTTTGTCATCTGTGTGACGGCAAGGTCAGCACCGATATGCTACGTGCCACTTCGAAACAGATGGAGGATGATTTGAAGGCTTATCCCATGATTGTGCGTTGCCACCGTGCCTTTTTGGTCAATCTTGGTCAAGTGGAACAGATTGTTTCGAAGTCGGGTTCCATGCAACTCGTCATGAAGTATAGTCATGATGCCATTCCCGTTTCCCGTAGCAACATGGCGGGTGTCAAGGAAACCATCAATAGTATTTAAGGGATGTTCTTTACATCAAGTTGTGGCTTTGGCCTTGAAAGCCATGGCGTAGAGTTTCATTTGCTTGAGCATAGAGAGGAGTCCGTTGCTTCTGGTTGGAGAGAGGTGTTCGCGCAATCCTATATCGTCGATGAAATGTAGGTCGGCATCGAGAATCTCGTCTGGTGTATGGTTGTTGAGCACCCGAATGAGCAGTGCCACGATGCCTTTCACAATCAAAGCCTCGCTTTCGGCGCGGTAGTGTATTCTGCCTTCCACGAGGTCGGCTTGTAGCCACAGCCGGCTTTGGCAACCGTCGATGAGGTTGCTTTCGGTCTTGTACTCGACAGGCAATGGTTCTTGTTCGTTGCCCAAGTCAATCAGCATTTGATAACGGTCCATCCAGTCGTCGTAGTCGCTGAATTCATCGATGATTTCTTGTTGGGATTCTTCTATCGTCATTTTTTTTATTTCTTTTCGTTTTTTTCGATTATTCGTTATATCGTTATATCGTTATATCGTTATAACGTGATAACGGCTTTTTTCGTAATACCTTTTCCTTTATATCGTTATGACGGCTTTATATCGGCCTTATTATTTCTCGCTGTAGATGACTTCGAGGACGGTTTGCCCGACGGCTTTGAGGGTGGGACGGTCGATATGCTGGATGTTGTCGTTGACGGTGTGCCAGGTGGCAGGGAATCCTTCCATCTTGTCGGCGTTGGTTCCGATGATGTCGATGCAGGGTATGCCTGCTTGTCGGTTCACAGGTACATGGTCGTCGGTGACCCCACCACCAACAGAGTTGTTGAAGTATTTGGCATAACCTATGCGCTGTCCAGCCGCCCAAACCTTATCGACGATACTGGGAGCGAAGTGCATCGACAACTGTTCTTTGCAGAAGACGGTGTTCTTGCCGCCCACCATATCGAGGAGGATTCCGAATCGGGCGCTATAGCCATTTGCGCTTACCCTCATTGACCAGTATTGTGACCCCAAGCACCAAGTGTCGCCCGTGTCGCCATCGTATTCAGCCCAGTCGGGCACTCCGCAGTCTTCCGCATCAAAGCAGACGAGATCGACACCTACAGGCGGTGGGGTTTGTTGTAGTTGGCGTGCGATTTCCATGATGATGCCTACGCCGCTTGCTCCGTCGTTGGCACCGTCGATGGGCGACTTGTGCTTGTTCTTGTCAGCGTCATGGTCAGCCCAGGGCCGTGAGTCCCAATGTGCGCACACTAAGATGCGGCAGGCGTTTGCAGTGTCGAAGGATGCGATGATGTTGCGGGCTCGGATGGGAGTGCCATCGTAGAGTTGTAGGTTGGCATACTGATTGTAAACCGCCGCGCCATGACGTGCCAATTCGTTAGCGATGTAGTTTCCACAGGAGTCGTGAGCGGCGCTGTTCATTGTTCTTGGTCCAAATGAACATTGCCGTGCCACATAGGTGTATGCGCTGTCGGCGTCAAAAGCGGGTGCCACACTCTCCACTACAGTGATGGTATTTCCTTGGTTGCCGTTGCCTCCGTCGCCACATGAGGAACAAGAGGACAGCAATGCTAACAAGGATAAAAGCCATATAGTTTTTTTCATCGATTCTTCGTGTTCTTTTAGTTTTATAGTATCTATAGTATTTATAGTATCTATAGTATTTATAGGGAAATCCTTAATAATCTTTTACATTTTTGCAGCGGTTTGCACTTGCTGCATCACACGGAGGAAATTGCCACCCCAGATCATTTCAATCTGCTGGTCAGTGTAGCGTTCAAGCAACAGACGGCGGGTGAAGTTGATGAGTTCGGAAGCCGAGGCACAGCCACGAATGCCGCCGTCGCCATCGAAGTCGGTTCCTATGCCCACATGCTCTATTCCCATCACGTTGACGGCATGGTTGAGGTGGTTGATGGCATCGAGGATGCTGGCTTCGCCTTCTTTGCGGAGGAAGCCGTTGTAGAATGTGATTTGCATGACACCACCTTTTTGAGCCAAGCGGCGCATTTGTTCGTCGGTGAGGTTGCGTGGGTGGTTGCAGAGTTCTCTTGAAGAGGAATGTGAGCAGACGATGGGTAGTGAACTGATGTCGAGTGCGTCGTAGAAGCTGCTTTCAGCCGCATGTGAAAGGTCCACCATCATGCCAACGCGGTTCATCTCCTTGATGACCTCAGCGCCGAACGGGCTCACTCCGCCATGTTCATTCTGTCCTTTGGCAGAGTCGCAGATGTCGTTGTCGCCGTTGTGGCAGAGCGTCATATAGACCACTCCACGCTGTCGGAACTTCTCCACATTACTAATATCCTTTCCTATGGCATATCCATTTTCAACCCCCAGCATGATGGCTTTCTTGCCTTGGCGCTTGAGTTTGAGGATATCTGCAGGTTGGTAGGCGATATCTACAGCCGTGCAGTTTTTCGCCACCATGTCCTCTATCTGGGTGAGAATCTGGTTGGCTTTTGCGGTGGCATTGATGAGTGACTCGTCGTCACGTTGCAACTGCTTGAGGTATGCCACCATGATGGTGGCGTCGAGATGTCCTTCTGTCATCTTGTGCAAATCGACGAGGATACGTGGGTCGCGTGATGAGAAGTCGATGTGCTGGTGGAAGAACATCGGTGTGTCGCAGTGTGAGTCGAGCGAGATGATTCGCTGGTGGAGTTGTTTTGCCACCTTGAATGAAGAGGCTTCCTTGACCAGCCAGTCGAAGATGGGCCGCATGTCGTCTTTGCCAGCCATGCAGAAAGCCTCGGGATGCCACTGCACCCCAAGTATGGACTTGAATTCGGTGGATTCGACGGCCTCCACCACGCCGTCGGGACTGGTGGCTGTGACTTTCAGGCATTTTGGCACGTCTTTCACCGCTTGGTGGTGGAAGGAGTTGACATAGATGGTGTCGGCCTTGAACAAGTCGTGAAGCAGTGAGTCAGGAGCGAGTGTCACGGAATGTGATGCTGTAGCGCGGTCGAGTTCTTGAGTGTGTTTGAGGCAGTTTTTGCTCATTTGCGAGTAGATGTCCTGGTAGATGGTGCCTCCAAGTGCAGCCACCATGATCTGGATGCCCCGGCAGATGCCCAGCATCGGCAGTTGTCGGTCGTAGGCCAGCCGTGCAATGAGGAGTTCTTGCAGGTCTCGGCGGTGGTTGATGGCATGCAGGTTACGAATGGGTTCCTCACCCACAAACAGTGGGTTCAGGTCTGCTCCGCCACTCATGAGGATTCCGTCAAGACTATCGAGTAGGTCCTTGAGGAGAGTGAGGTCGTCGTGTGGAGGTAGCACCACGGGTATGCCCCCAGCCTCCAACACAGAACGGTAGTAGGCCTCTCCAAGTGTGGTGTTGAGGTCGCTGTAGTTGCCTGTGATGCCGATGAGCGGGCGTGGGTTGTGAGGCTTGAAACCCGTGTTCAGTCTGTCGTAGGACGCAGTCCAGTTGAAATCCTGCATAGGGGAAAGATTTTTTATGGGGGGGTAGGGGTCTTAAGGGCTTTAATGCCCTTAGGGTTCTTAGGGTCTTTAGGGTCGTTTAGAAGTTGTACTGCCTTTTGGGGTTCTTAGGAAACCATCCACGCTTGACGCGCTTTTCTTGTTCGAAGACTTCCTTGATGCTCCAGAAACACGAGAAAGAGAACACGCCTGTCAGTGACGCCCAGAAAACACTCGGAATGAAAATAGTGGCGATGCTGCCTGCTATGCCCGCCAGTAGGAATACCCACCAGATTTTGGTGCCGAAGTGGTACTCTGCCTTGATGACGATGGGGTGGAACACACCGATGATGAGGAAGGTGCAGATGCCGATGAGCAGTCCTTCGAAATGAAATGTCATAATTGCGGCCTTTGTTTAGTCCTCGTCGATGGTGATGGGCACTTCTTTCTTGATGCTTTGTTCGAGAGAGATGAGCGTTTCTGTTGTATCCACTCCGGCTATGCCTTGAATCTTGTTGTTGAGCAGGTCCATGAGTTGTTCGTTGTCCTTGGCGTATAGTTTCACGAGCATGGAATAGGGTCCAGTAGTGTAGTGGCATTCCACAATTTCAGGCACATGCTTGAGTTCGTCAACCACTTGTTTGTAGAGTGAACCTTTCTCGAGGTTTATTCCTACGTAAGTGCAGGTGGTGTAGCCTAAGCTCTTTGGGTTGACGTTGTAGCCGGAACCTACGATGACGTTCATGTCGATGAGTCGTTGTACGCGCTGATGTATGGCAGCGCGTGACACACCGCAGGCGGTGGCCACATCTTTAAAAGGAATACGCGCGTTGTTGGAGATAATCTCCATGATTTGCTTGTCGAGTTTGTCTATCTTTTCCATGATGATTGGTTTGATTGATTTGCCTGAATCAGGACCACAATTTCCGTGGTTTTTGCGAGATGATAAATCTCCACATGACACATGAGTTGCCATTAAGTAAGCAAAATTAGCAAATCATTTGTCATTTGTCCAAATAAACAGCCGTTTTTCTTTGCTTTTTGTGCTAAAAACGCCTTTTTTTCATTTTTCTCAACATTATTTTCGTAGCAAAAAGACATTATGGTAACTCTCCGCACAGCCATCTACTATAGGAAGAGCGGACCGATGTGATGTCGGTCCGCTCTTTTCAGTTTTTTTGCCAGGGATTATCTGGTTGTCTTGGTGAATCGGATTATTTAGTCCTTCTTACAGCAGGTCTCTTTGATTGTGGTAGCACAGCGTTGGGCTTAATTCCGGTAGCGTTGGCTTCATCTGCCTTGGCCTCGGGCTTCTCGATGCCGAGCAGTTCCACTGTGAAAACGAGGGCAGAGTAGGGCTTGATTTGATTACCCTGCTCACGGTCGCCGTAAGCCAGTTCCTGTGGGATATAAACCTCCCACTTAGAGCCTACAGGCATCAGTTTCAGTGCTTCGGTCCATCCCTTGATGACTTGGTTCAGGCGGAAGGACGCTGGTTTGTTCTTTTGGTAGGAACTGTCGAAGACAGTCCCGTCGATGAGTCGTCCTTCGTAGTTCACTTCCACCTTGTCGGTGACTTTTGGTTTTTCACCTGTGCCTTCGGTCAGCACCTTGTACTGAAGACCACTGGGCAACGTCACCACGCCTTCCTTGAGTTTGTTCTCTTGAAGGAATTTCTCACCAGCCAGACGGTTTGCTCCGTACATGGCCTCCTTGTTCTCGGCACGACGCACTTCCATCTTCTTTTGGAATTCCTTGGCGGCGTCTTCTCCAGAGATGTCGGTTTTGCCCAACGAACTGTTGATGATCGCCTTTGCCAGCAGGGTTGAGGAGAGTGTCTTGCCTGGTTCGGCGGCAAAATAGTCAGCACTGAACTGCTGGTTGATATTGGCAATCTGTGTGGCCACCTGAGCACCTGCGTTGTAGGCGGCCTTAGCCTTGTCGAGTGTGTCAACTTCTAACCTGTCCATCAAGCCACGGACAAAGTCGTTCATGTAGTTGGCGGTATCTACTTTCAACTGGTTGACGACAAAGTTCATGAAGCCGTTGGACTGTGAGCAGCCAAAGATATAGGTGATGGAGTCCTCGCGAGTCAGAAGTTGTGGAATGGTTAAGTCGTAGTTGCCATCCGCACTCACTGCGCCTTTTTTGTTTTTCTTCGCTTTCTTTTCCTTAGCAACCTTCACCTTGGAAGTTTTCACGCTGTCGCGTGTCACCTCTGTCACTCCAGCGTTTGCCACAGCAGTGCAAAGGAAGAAACTAAGGAATGCCATAAGAATAGTTCTCATTGCCAATCTGCTCCTTTATTTATTTCTTGTTGGTCACAGTGATTGACTCAAGTTCGAAAACCAAAGCGGAGAAAGGTTTGATTTGCTGACCTGCAGAGCGAGTACCGTAAGCCATGTTGTAGGGGATATACACTTCCCAAACGGATCCCTGTGGCATCAGTTTGATGGCCTCTGTCACACCCTCGATGAAACCTGGGCGGTCCATACGCATTTCCAGTGGCTGACGACCCTCGTCTTTAGAAGAGTCGAACTGTGTGCCATCGATGAGTTTACCTGTATAGTTGAAAGTCACTGTAGAACTGTCGTTAGGCATAGCGCCAGTTCCGGCCTTGATGACTTTGTACTGCAATCCGTTGGGGAGAGTCACGACACCTTCCTTGGTCTTGTTCTTAGCGAGGAAATCCTCACCCGCCTTCTTGTTCTCACCGTACTGTTTCTCAGTGTTGCGGTCAACGATGGGCTGGAGTTTCTTCTGGTATTCGTTGTAGCATGAGTCAGCCTTCAAGTTTCCCTTGTGGGTCAGTCCTGCCACAAGTCCTGCGAGGATTGTCTCTGGGTTGATTTGCATGGTGGAGTCACCGGCATACACCTCGTTCGACATGCTCTTAGCCATCTGCTTCACCTGCTTGCCAGTCTGGATACCATTGAGATAAGCGTCGCGGCTCTTGTCTTCTTCCTGTGTGGCCCCTTCTTTCATACCCTTGATGAATGCGGTCAACTGTGTGCTGTCCACACCCAGTTGCATGGTCATGTACTGACGGAGGCTCTCTGACTGTGCTACACCGAGGTTGAAAGCCAAAGAGTCAACGTCTGTTTTCAAATCTGCCTTCACTTCTGTGTTGTTGCAAGATGTGAAAGCCAAGGCGGCAACTGCGGCCGTCATAAGCAAATACTTCTTCATTTTAATTTGATTTTTTTATTTTGTAGGATTATAGTCTTTCGTTTAAAGCACCTTGATGAGTTCCACATCGAAAATCAGTGTGCTGAACGGAGGTATCATCTCTCCAGCGCCGCCTTCTCCGTAAGCCAGCATGTAAGGGATGTAGAAACGGTATTTAGCACCTTCAGCCATAAGTTGTACACCTTCGGTCCATCCTGTGATGACTTGGCTCAGGCCGAAGTCGGCGGGTTGGTTGCGCCGGTACGAACTGTCGAACACACTACCGTCGAGCAGACGACCTTCATAGTGACAACGTACGGTATCTGTGGCCTTTGGTCGCTTGCCGGTTCCCTCTTTCAGCACTTCGTACTGTAGTCCGCTGTTGGTTACGACCACACCTTCTTTCTTTGCGTTTTGCTCCAGAAAAGCCTTTCCCTCAGCAAGTGCCTGCTTGCTTTTCACTGCTTTCTCTGCATTCAGTTGGTCTTGTAGTTGACTGAAATAGTAGTTGACAATCTTCTGTGCTTCTGCACTGGAGAAACGAGGCTGAGCACCACCCAGCACGTCCTTGATGGCAAGGGCGAAATCATCCACGTTGAGGTCGCCACCTCTGAGCATGCTCCGGAGTTGTTGGCCTATCCCAAGCCCCAAAGCATAACTTAACTTATCCATAAAAATGTTGTTTTTTGTGTATAATTACTAAAATCATGCAAAGTTACGCTTTTATTTTCTTGTCTTTCTGTAGTTTGGTATTTTTTTTGTTAAATTTGCAAATAATAATTGAAAAAAGAGGCGAATTGCCATATTTGATCACGTTTTTTAGAATAGAATCTTTATATAAACATAGAAAGGACTTGTAAAACTAGTAAAATAGTCAAACAATGTAAACTGGTCAAACCAGGGAAAGCAAATCCTTAAAAAAAGAAAAGTATGAAAAAGTTAGTTTTTTTGACTGGAGCCGGGATGTCGGTAGATAGTGGTTTCGCCACATTCAGGGGTGCAAATGGTCTTTGGGGAGAATATAGAGTGGAGGATGTGGCATCCATTGAAGGATATTGGCGTAATCCCTCGCTTGTCATCGACTTTTACAACCAATTGCGCAAGCAGTTGGTGGAAGCATCGCCCAATGAGGGACACCAGCTGGTGGCCTCACTTGAGGAACACTTCGACACGACAGTAGTGACCCAAAACGTGGACAATTTGCACGAGCGTGCTGGCAGCACCAACGTGATTCACCTGCATGGTGAACTCATGAAGGTCACTTCGACCAATAACCCGAATGACCCCCGTTGCATTGAGACGCTCACTCCGGAGGGAATCGACATCCATATAGGTGACAAAGCCAAAGACGGCAGTCAGTTGAGGCCTTTCATCGTTTGGTTTGGTGAGGCTGTTCCAAAGATGGAGGAAGCGGCAGCGGTAGCCATGCAAGCCGACATCTTTGTGGTGATAGGAACCTCGTTCAATGTCTATCCCGCAGCCAGTCTTATCAGTTATGTGCCTAAGAACGCGAAGATTTATCTGATTGACCCCAACCCGGTGAAGGTGCCTTACGGAATAGACGTGCACATCATACAGCAACGTGCTACCGAGGGAATGAGGGAACTGAAGGAGATGTTGCTTTCGCAGGAGTGATGGAAAACTATCATATCCAGACCCTTGACAACGGGCTGCGGGTTATTCACCTGCCTTCTCCTACGAATGTTGCGTATTGCGGGATAGCCATAGACGCAGGTTCGAGAGACGAACGCGACAGTGAACACGGCATTGCCCATTTCTGTGAGCACCTCCTCTTCAAAGGCACTCACAAGAGGAAGGCTTGGCATATCATCAACCGCATGGACTCAGTGGGAGGCGACCTGAATGCCTACACCAACAAGGAGGAGACGGTGATTTATGCCGCTTTCACGAAGGAGCATTTCTCAAGGGCAGTGGAATTGATTGCCGACATTGTTTTCCAGAGTGCTTTTCCCCAGCATGAGATAGACAAGGAGGTTGAGGTTATCGCCGAGGAGATAGAGAGTTACAACGACTCTCCCTCAGAACTCATTTTCGACCAGTTCGAGAACCTCATCTATGAAAACCACCCCTTAGGTCACGACATCCTCGGGAAAGCCGATAGGGTACGCCAATTCACCACTGCCGATGCCTTGTCGTTTATCCGGCGTTACTACAGGCCCGAAAACATGGTTTTCTTTGTTTTCGGGCATCTGCCCTTCAGCCGTGTGGTCAGTACCGTTGAGAAATACTGTGGCAGTGTGCCTCAATGGAGTCTGGATGGGCTGTTGTGCGATACCGACACCCATGGTTCAGTCTTCGGTGGAGACAAATGGCGGCAGCCTTTGCAGGCATATCAGCCAGTAAAGAAAAGGGATAGCCGCGCCACTCACCAGGCCCATGTGATGATGGGCGGCCGTTCGTATCCCTCCAGCGATGAGCGACGTATAGCCATGTATTTCCTCAATAACATCATCGCTGGTCCCAGTATGAACACCATGCTCAACATCGCCCTTCGTGAGCACAACGGGTTGGTGTATACTGTGGAGAGTTCGTTGACCAACTATACAGATACAGGCACCTTCGGGTTGTATTTCGGTTGTGATAACAAGGATGTTGAGCGGTGTATGGACATTATCTGGAAGGAATTCGACAAGCTCATCTCAACCCCCTTGACACAGAGGCAGATGCAAGCCGCGCTCAAACAAATGAAAGGTCAGATTCTCGTTGCATGCGACAATTTTGAGAGTTATGCCCTCGACATGGCCAAATCGTTCCTTCATTACAATATCTTCGAGGGTATTGACGACACTTTGTCTCAATTATCTGCTCTCACACCCGAACTGGTCCAGCAGACAGCAAAAGAAATGCTGGCAGACGAGAGCCTGTCAGCATTGGTCTATGAATAGCATTTCCTCTATTTCCGTTGGTTTCAGCAATTTTAATTATCTCGACAGATACTTCCTGCCGTTTTGAATGTTTACGCCTCGGTAAGGGGTGGTTATGCGCTGTCCTTGCAGATTGTAAATAGGTTCTTGAGTGGTGTTGGTATTGATGGTGTTGACAGCGGTGGGAATCTGCCGTTGAACCTCTGGACCGTAGATAGTGGCCCATTCATCGTGCATAGAAACGCCTACCCATCCGTTTTGTTCACAGGCGGTCTTGCATTTCTCGGCCTTGGATGGATTGCCGAACTCGCGTTCGGTGTCGTCGCAGAGCAGGCAGAAAGCAATGGAGGGGTAAGGGTTGTCGACGGTGACGAACTCGAACATGGGAAAGTCGCCAGTGGAGTTACCCCATGTCAGGATAGGTTTCTGTGCGAGTTCCCTTGTGATGGCGTCCACCTTATTAAATGATGTGCAGAGGTTTTTGAAAGTGCCACGCACGACACGTTGGCCTTTCAGTTGGTCAAAACTGTAATTTTCGAAGAAAGGTGAACCTTTGTATTCCTTTTCTTTCAGCAGTGCTTCTGGTAGATAATAGACATCCGATGCCATGACTTGATAACGCGGTATGTCGTAGATGTCCTTGATGATGGCATGACAGACGTCTCGGTCCACACCACTGCAGATGAATACCTTGAAGTCGTTGGCAACCAAGTAACTCACCACCTCGATCATAGGCCAATAGAGTGCGGTGCCCCAAGTCAAGTTAGATAAGTTCCAGACGGGTTCTGTCTCTATGAAATGGGTCACGTAGTCCTCCATCTCTTTTTGCGTGAAACCGACGAAACCCATAGCCTGTTCTTCTTGCTGGCGGTCTCCCCAACCTTCAGGCATGGTTTTATTGTTCATCACGATGTCCTCAAGGTCCTTAGCGAATTTCTGTTGCTCCTCAGTAGGCGTGAAGGTATCGTCATAGAGGAAACGGTGGAAATAAAGAATCCAGTTGAAATAGTAGGGTGCAGTTTCGCAGAGTAAGGTACCATCGACATCGAAGGTGGCTATGCGGTCGCAGACGGGAACGAATTTGTCGCTATTCTCGTCTGTGACATCAGCCACAAAGTCCTTCAACTGCTTTAGGGCAGGCGAATTGCTGTTCCAATACTTGAAGTCTCCTTCCTTGGAAACACGGATTTTTGCAAGGTCTGCGCGTGTAGGTTGTGCAGACAAGCCAGTGGCAAATGTGAGGATGCATACTGCAGTCAAGAGAAGAGATTTCATTCTTTTCTTGGCCATTCCGGACGACGGGTAGGTAGAAGTGTTGCTCATTTTTTTCTTTTGTTTCTTTGATTATTCTTTGGTTGTGTGGCAAGATGCCACTGCAACTGATTAATATAAAATGCAAAAATAGTTATTTCCGATGAAAAAGTCTGTCATTATTCCCTATAAAAATTATGAATCAAGTTAAAAAGGTTGCTGATGGACTCTATTGCTGGATGTAGATTCGCTGGACACGGTCGCTGACGGATGTTAGGATTTCGTAGGGGATGGTGTCGAGGGCATCGCTGAGGACAGTGACGGGGAGTTCGTCGCCGAAGATGACCACTTGGTCGCCCTCCTCACAGTCGATGCCAGTGACATCAATCATGCAGACGTCCATGCAGATGTTGCCGATATAATAGGCTTTCTTGCCGTTGACCAGACAGTACCCATGGCGGTTGCCGAGGTGACGGTTGAGTCCATCGGCGTAACCAATAGGAATGGCAGCGATGCGGCTGTCGCGTTCCACGAAGCTCTTCCTGCTGTAGCCGATGGATTCACCTGCTCGCACGTCGCGAATTTGCAGGATGGTAGTTTTGAGCGTGGCGATGTTGTTGAGCATCTTGTTGGTGCGTGGGTTGATGCCGTAGAGTCCGAGTCCGAGCCGTACCATGTCGAGGTGGTACTGCGGGAAATGCTCGATGCCCGCTGAATTGCAGATATGACGTATGATTTTATGTCCGTACGCCTCTTGCAACTGTGTGCTTGCCTCGTCGAAAATGTCGAACTGGCGATGTGAGAAATCGTCGAAATTGTCGCCGTCGCTTCCCACGAAATGCGAGAAAACAGAGCAAGGTACGAGCGCCGTCTGTCGAGTGAGTTTTTCAATCAGTCGTTCCATGTCGCGTCGTGGGTTGAAGCCCAGACGGTGCATACCAGTGTCGAGTTTGATGTGTATGGGGAAGTTGGTCATACCCTCCTTCTCCGCCGCGCGTATCAATGCATCAAGAATCTGGAAACTGAACACCTCTGGTTCCAGTCGGAAGTCGAAGAGGGTCTTGAACGATGTCATCTCCGGGTTCATGATCATGATGTTTGCGGTGATGCCCGCCTTGCGCAAATCGACGCCCTCATCGGCAGTGGCCACCGCCAGGTAATCGACCTTGTGGTCCTGGAGTGTCTTGCTCACCTCGAGCGACCCCACTCCGTATGCGGCGGCTTTCACCATGCAAACCATCTTGGTTTCGGGTTTGAGGAAAGAACGGTAGTAGTTGAGGTTGTCGACCAGTGCGTTGAGGTTCACCTCAAGAATGGTTTGGTGCACTTTCTTGGTGAGCAGTTCAGTGATATGGTCGAAATGGAAGTTGCGCGCACCTTTTATCAGCACGAATTCATCGGTTAGTTTGCGGAAGATGTCGCTTTCGATGAAATCCTCTGTCGTGCGGAAGAAATATCGCTCCATGGGGAAGTAGTCGGCACATGAGGCGATTTCCTCACCCACTCCGATGAATTTCTGTATTCCTCGGCTTTCAGCGAGGCTGGCCACACGGCTGTAGAGTGAACGTGGAGAGTCTCCACTCTGTAGGATGTCGGAGAGAATGAGTGTGCGTTTTTGCTCGCGGGTGTCAGGTCGCCTTGACATGAAGTCGAGTGCGATGTCGAGGGAGTGGATATCTGAGTTGTAGGAGTCGTTGATAAGCGTGCATCCGTTGCGTCCGTCCTTCACTTCCAGTCGCATGGCCACAGGTTCCAGCCGTTGCATCCGTTGTGCGATGGCGTGCATATCGACTTTGGGTCGCAGTGCGAGGCAGGTGGCGAAGCAGGTGATGGAGTTCTGTATGGCTGCGTCATCGATGAAAGGGATGCGGTATTGGCCGAGTTCGCCGGCTATCATGAACTTCACAATGGTGTTGTCGCCTTCCTTCTCGATAGAGCGTATTTTCAGTGTGGAATCGGTCTCGTCGCTTCTCCACGTCACCACCTTGGCTGTCTTAGGAATGAGTGCTGATGACCGTCGTATGACGTGGTCGTCCATATTCACCACCACTTGCCGGCAGTCCTTGAATAGCAACATCTTCTCCGCGCATTTTGTCTCGAGTGTGTGGAAGTTCTCTTGGTGAGCCGCGCCGATGTTGGTTATCACTCCGATAGTGGGTTTTATGATTCGTTCGAGGCTTCTCATCTCGTCGGGTTGTGATATACCGGCTTCGATGATGGCGATGTCGTTATGTGGATTGATGAGCCAGACCGACAGCGGTACACCCACCTGCGAGTTGTAACTTCTTGGTGAACGGCAGATGTTGAAGTCGGGCGACAGTAGTTGGTAGAGCCATTCCTTGACGGTGGTCTTGCCATTGCTACCAGTGATGGCGATGACAGGCATGTCGAACTTGGCCCGGTGGTAGGCTGCGAGGCATTGCAGTGCCTCGAGGGTGTCGCGCACCACGAGGAAATTGCAGTCCTCCATCATTCTGGCCTCTTCGGGAATATGGCTTACGACGAAGTTCCTTACCCCTCGGTTGTAGAGTTCGCTGATGTACTTGAGGCCGTCGTTGCGTTTGGTCTTGAGTGCGAAAAACAGGGTCTCTTCAGGAAAACACAGTGAACGGCTGTCGATGAGGAGCCAGTTCACGAGTGCATCGGTGCTGCCATGACGCTCAGCGCCGATGATGTTGGCTATATCTCCAATCTTGTATTGCATATTGATATTTCTTTCTCCACATCCAGGAAAGGATGCTTGTTCTTGATGTTTATAATTTTTTCGAGTAGTGAGTTCATGAACTGCCGATAAGCATCGGTGTCGTTGTGCAAGGGTCTGTGGGCAAGTCCGAGGGCTATTCCCCTCCATTCTTTCATCAGGGCGAGAGTCTCTTTGTTGAAAAAGGTGTTGGAGAATCGTTCCCAGATGTAATCGACCGCCTTTCCGGAGGGATGCACCATGTCGTCGTCGTAGAAACGGTAGTCGCGCAACTCGTCCATCATGATTTCGTAGGAAGGAAAGTACTCACAGCTATCCTTACAGTCGCTTACCACCTTATCGACCGCCAATAGCAAAGTGGCTTTGCTGAGTTGGTTGGCATGCATGCCGTCGCGTACATGACGTATGGGACTGACGGTGAAAATGACCTTTGCCTGAGGTCGAACGGCGCGCACCAACTCCACAGTCCGCTGTATGGAGTCCGACAGGGTGTCCACATTTTCCATTTGTCGGATGAAAAGGCTTTCGGGTTGCTTATGGCAGTTGGCGACCACCTTGGCGGGATGGCAGGCCAGCCGATACACCCATGCGGTGCCGTATGTGAGGATGAGCACATCAAGACTCGACAATTGCTCCCATGCTTTTTCCATGCTGGCATTCATCATGTCGAGGCTTTCTTCCATCGAGGATGAAGAGAAGACCCCATGATGCGCCCAGCTATGCCAGAGTCCTTGAGACTGGAACAAATCTTCGGAGGTGAACACTTTGTGTTCAGCCATCATCTCCACAGCGTTGAGAATGGACAAAGGGTTGTAGAGGGTGCCGAAAGGATTGACCACACAGCGAAACTTGCTGTCGGCCAACCGTTGTCCCACATTGTCGGCAAAACATGACCCAAGGACGAGGATATGGTCTGTGTGATTGACGCAAAAAGCGCTTTTGCCAGTCTTTATTTCAGTATAAAAGTCCACTAACGTGCATTTATTTGGTGCAAAATTAAATATTTCCAAGTTAATTTCGTAATTTTGCAAGGTTATAAAAGCGATGAAATGGTAGAAAATTCTGAATTTGAACTTTTGTCGAAAATAGACTACCCTTCCGACTTGCGCCTTTTGAAGGTGGAAGAACTGCCCAAACTCTGCGAAGAACTGAGGAAAGACATCTTGGAGGAACTGGCCAACAACCCCGGCCACTTGGCTTCGAGTTTGGGCGTAGTGGAACTGACGGTAGCCCTTCATTATGTATTCAACACCCCTTACGACCGCATCGTGTGGGACGTGGGGCATCAGGCATACGGACATAAGATATTGACAGGACGTCGTAAATCATTCTGCACCAACCGAAAACTCGGTGGCATCCATCCCTTTCCCTATCCAGAGGAGAGCGAATACGACTCCTTTGTGGCAGGGCATGCTTCCAACTCTATATCCGCGGCATTAGGTATGGCAGTGGCGGCAAGACTGAAAAATGAAGAGCGCCATGTTGTGGCGGTGATAGGTGACGGTGCCATGAGTGGCGGTTTGGCTTTTGAGGGTATCAACAACACCGCAGTGATACCCAACGACATGCTCATCATCCTCAACGACAACAACATGTCGATAGACAACAGCGTGGGTGGAATGCGCCAGTACTTGCTCAAACTCACCACCAACACCACCTACAACTCTCTGCGTTACCGTGTGTCGCGAAAACTGTCGAACTGGGGAATCATGACGGACAGCATGCGCAAGAGCATTCTTCGTTTCAACAACAGCGTGAAGACATTCTTCATCCGCCAGCAGAACATGTTCGAGGGTATGGACATCCGTTACTTCGGCCTTGCCGATGGTCACGACGTGGTGGAGTTGGTCAGAATACTCAAGGTCATTAAGGACATGAAAGGTCCCAAGATGCTTCATGTCCGCACAGTGAAAGGCAAGGGATACGCCCCTGCTGAGGCCAATGCCACAGTTTGGCACGCTCCAGGCAAATTCGACTACGAGTCGGGTGAGCGACTGGAGTCGCCAGAGAGCATGAAAAACAAGGCACCCAAGTTTCAGGATGTCTTTGGGGAGACCCTTTTGGAACTGGCAAAAGAGAATGATAAAATTGTGGGCATCACACCTGCCATGCCTTCAGGCTGTTCGATGAACATCATGATGCGAGAGATGCCCAAGCGCACTTTCGACGTGGGCATAGCCGAGGGGCATGCTGTGACCTTCGCCGCCGGACTGGCGAAGGACGGGATGATGCCATTCTGCAACATCTACTCGTCATTCAGCCAGCGTTCGTACGACAATATCATCCACGATGCCGCGATTATGAATGTCAACATGGTGCTTTGCCTGGACCGTGCCGGCATAGTGGGAGAGGACGGACCTACGCATCATGGTGCTTTCGACTTGGCTTTCCTTCGTCCCATCCCTAATCTGACTATTGCATCTCCCTACGACGAGACAGAGTTGAGACGGTTGATGTACACAGCGCAACTGCCAGATAAAGGCGTGTTTGTGATTCGTTATCCCCGTGGCCGCGGGTCGGTGGAGGATTGGCGTTGTCCCTTAGAGGAAGTGACTGTAGGCAAAGGCAGGAAGTTGAAAGATGGTCAACAACTTGCAGTAGTCACAATTGGACCAATCGGCACAGAGGCGGCAAAAGCCATTCGGATGGTCGAGGAACAGAACGTGGAAGAAGGATTGAGCGTGGCGCATTACGACATGCGATTCCTCAAACCCATTGATGAGGCTCTCCTGCACGAGATAGGCGAGCGGTTCGACAAGGTTATCACGGTGGAGGACGGAGTGGTGAAAGGCGGTCTTGGGTCGGCCGTGCTGGAATATATGAACAGCCATGACCTCCATCCCCGCATCAAGATGATTGGACTGCCCGACTCGTTTGTGGAGCAAGGTACAGTGCCACAATTAAGGTCGCTACTCGGCATGGATGCAGAACACCTTGCCGAAGCCATCACTCAAATGGCCAGGTCCTATTGCCCTTGAAGGGCTAAAGGTTCTTAGAGTCCTTAGGGTTGTAGTAATCTTAAGGGCATTCAAAAACAGTAATGACCTTTAATCAGTAATAAAGCAACACATCCAAGGCTTATGAGAATAGTAATAGCAGGAGCGGGAGCAGTAGGCACGCATTTGGCGAAACTGTTGTCGAAAGAACATTTCAATGTGGTGCTCATCGACTCTGATGAGGCGAAACTGAGCAAGGCAGGGGCTGAACTCGACATCATGACCAACAACTCGTCGCCCAATTCCATCAAAGCGCTTAAATATGTCAATGTGGATAAGGCAGACCTTTTCATCGCCGTCACGCCATTTGAGAGTGTGAACATCACGTGTTGCATGCTCGCTCACCAATTAGGCGCGAAGAAAACAGTGGCCCGTATTGACAACTACGAGTACATGAAACCCGCCAACTACGGAGTGTTTGTCAACAAGACCGTGGGCATCAGTTCGCTCATCTATCCTGAAATGCTTGCCGGTAAGGAAATAGCCGACTCCTGCCAATATACATGGGTTAGACAATGGTGGGAATTCAATAATGGTGAATTGGTGTTGCTGAGTGTCAAGATGCACAAGGACGCCCCGATTTTAGGGAAAAAACTCAAGGATGTGGCCGCGTCGAGCGGCAGGAAGTTCCATGTGGTGGCCATTAAGCGCGGAAGCCAGACCATAAGCCCTCATGGTGAAGAGGAAATCAAGAACAACGATTTGGTGTTTTTCATGGTTTTGCGCGACGATATCGAGCATATCAAGGTACTTACGGGCAAAGACAACCCCACCTATCCTGATGTTCGCGACGTGATGATTATCGGAGGCAGTAAACTGGCAGTTCGTGCCAGTTGGTCTTTCCCTAAAAACGTGAACATTAAGATTATAGAGCCAGACGAGGAACGTTGCCATCGGATTAGTGAACTGGTGACGGAGAATACGATGGTCATGTGTGGTGACAGCCACGACCTGACCCTTCTGGAAGAAGAAGGCTTCGACCATATTGATGCACTCATCGCTTTGACAGAGAACGACGACGAGAACATCCTGGCATGTGTGGCAGCTCGCCGTCGTGGCATACGCCGTACCATTGCTCAGGTGGAGAACATGGACTACTTGGAGATGGCAGAGGATCTCGATGTGGGTACCATCATCAACAAGAAAACCATCGCCGCCAGCCATATATACCGTATGCTGATGAAAGCCGATGTGGATTCTGTGAAAATGCTCAATGTGGCGGAGGCAGAGGTGGCTGAGTTCACCGTCAAGGCCAAGTCGAAAGTCGCCGGCAAGCAAATCAAGGATCTCGGGTTGCCCAAAGGTGTGAACCTTGGTGGCATGATGCGCGACGGCCAGAGTTTGTTGGTCAACGGTCTGACCCAACTGCGTGAGGGTGACAAAGTGGTGGCATTCTGTGTGGAGAACACATTGAAGAAACTTGAAAAATATTTCAGATGATTAACTGGAAAGTCATATTCAAGATGTCGGGCTTGCTCCTCGGGGTGGAGATATTGCTACTTTTGGCCTCATTAGTCTCAGCGCTGATTTACCATGAGGATGTGATGCCATTCGTGTGGTGCATCCTGGCCTGTGCAGTGGTAGGAGGCGGAGGCCTCATCTACGGTCGTGGATCAGAACAGAACGTCGGTCGTAAAGACAGTTACCTCATCGTTTCAGCCATATGGGTGCTGTTTTCCGTCCTCGGTATGATTCCTTATCTTGTAGCCCACACATTCAATGAT
>CACYEC010000258.1 GCA_902773225.1 uncultured Bacteroidales bacterium | reverse complement strand
GCAACAATCACGGACGTTATAAATGTGTTTTTCATAGTAATAAAATTTAAGTTGAAAAGGACTGCTCGTGAGAGTAGTCCTTTTTGTTGGTACCATGTTTCATTTTGTCCTATCTTTTTTTTAGTTTATCCCATTGTATATTATGTTTTTCTGATAACTTTGCACATCGTAGGATGAACAAGTCCGAAGCCGATTCCTGTGAGTGGTCAAGGATTGGGTCTCCACGATAACTAAACAAATCTTTTTTATCCTCACAACATGAAAATCTTTCACAGTCTCATCTCACTATGCCTCTTGTCATCGGCTACAGCCATGGCGCAGGAAGTACAGTTCACACCTCTTGCCGACAATGCGGTCAGGGTGCAATACGGCAAAACCGGTGATTCACGGTTGCCTGAGTGGATTTATATAAATAAGGAATCGCGTGCGATAACACCGCGTAATATACGTTATGACGCCGACAAACGTGGCAATGTCACCATCCGCGACGCCAAGGGGAAGGTCGTCTTCAAGTCCGTTGGGATGTCCCTCACTCCGTCGTCGGTACAGGGGGAGACTACACAAGTCGCAGAACTGTCGTTCGTCTCTCCACAGAAAGGCAAGGAATATCAGTTCGGGCTCGGACAATTCCAGGATGGAGTCTCTGACTTGTTCGGACTGACACGTCGCCTCACTCAGGTCAACACGCAGATTGCCATCCCCATGATGATGTCGAGCAAGGGCTATGCCATTCTCTGGAACAACTACGGACTCACCGAGTTCAATCCTTGCAGTCATTCGGTCAAGTTGTCGCAAGTCCAGGACGATGGCAGCGGAAAAGATGAGGTGGTCGATGTCACCACCACCACGGGCAACAGACGTGAGGTGCGCCACAGCAACTCGTTCTCTGCCGAGATTGATATCGACCGAACTGCCGACTACACCTTCTTGCTTGACGTTGGCCAGAAGATGGCACGCAAGCACTGGATGTCTATCGATGGGGAGGTGGTTGTCGATATGAACAACGTCTGGCTGCCACCCACCACATCCGTCACACTCCACCTCAATAAAGGACGGCACACCATTTTGGTTCAAGGCACCAGAGGTGACCAGCCCGCCGTTTATTGGGAGGAAATAGACCAAACCACCACTTTTAAGTCGCCTGTGGCTGAATGTGTCGATTTCACTGTCTTCACCGGAACACCCGACGAAATCATCGCCACCTACCGCCGTCTCACTGGCCAGGCACCTGCCATGCCTGAGTGGGCGCTGGGCTATATCCACTGCCGGGAACGGTTCCACAGCCAGGACGAGATTCTCGCAACTGCACGTCGCTTCCAGAAGGAGAACATACCCCTTGACGTCATCGTGCAAGACTGGCAGTGGTGGGGCAAGTATGGATGGAATGCCATGCAGTTCGACGAAGACCATTATCCCAACCCCAAGGAGATGATGGACACGCTCCACAGCATGAACGTCAGGCTGATGCTGAGTGTATGGTCGAAAATCGACCGCAACTCCGCACTCGGAAAAGAAACGGCATCCAAGGACTATTATATCCACAACACAGACTGGATTGACTTCTTCAATCCTGCCGCAGCCGACTTCTACTGGCAGAACTTCAGCCAGAAGCTCGTGCCAACGGGTATCGACTGCTGGTGGCAAGACGCCACTGAGCCAGAGAACGACGACTTGGTCGGACGCAAGGTGTGGAACAATACCATACCTGGAGAAATGGTGCGCAATGTCTATCCGCTCCTGGTCTGCAAGACGGTTTATGAGGGCAGCCATGACTTCATCCTTACTCGTTCTGGCTTCCCTGGCATCCAACGTTACGGAGCAGCGCTTTGGTCGGGCGATGTGGGCAACGATTGGGAGACTCTTCGGAGGCAGATTGTGGGTGGACTGGGATTGATGAGCACGGGCATACCCTGGTGGACATACGATGCCGGTGGTTTCTTCAGACCCAACAACCAATACACCGACAAGGATTATCAGGAGCGTTTGATACGTTGGATACAGACTTCTGTCTTCCTACCCCTGATGAGAGTGCATGGATATATGAGCAACACCGAACCTTGGAACTACTCGCCCGAAACTCAGCGCCTCTTTATCGAGCAGATTCGCCTGCGCCATAAACTGCTGCCCTATATCATTAAGGAAGCTGAACGTGTGGCGAACGAGGGTGGCACACTCATGCGTCCGCTCATCTTCGACTTCCCCAAAGATGAGCAGGCACTGAAGCAGGAGACGGAATATATGTTCGGTCACGAACTGCTGGTTTGTCCCGTCTATCAATCGCTTTCCGACGGAAATATCAGTGTCTATCTGCCTGTCAACCCCGCTGGATGGACCGACTACTTCACTGGCGAGCATTATAAAGGCGGACAGACCATCCAAATGCCACCCACTTTGGAGCGCATACCTGTCTTCAAGAAGAACTGAACCGATATTAACACTACAAACACGAGCCTCCTGATTACGACTCTGCAATCAGGAGGCTCGTGTTCGTACTGTTGTCGTTTGGCTCATCTATTCTTTTTGCGAAACTCGTCCAATTGCTTGAAACAATGCTTGTCAATCAACTCCTCAAGATGGCGGTCGGGGTTGTGGCGTATCTTGCATTTGTGGTCGAAAATCATCATGTCACCTTTCTCAGCTGTGTAGGGTTTCCATTTGGGCAGGCCTTTGGTGTTGGGGTTCCCTGTATGTGCGAAGGCTGACCAGGCGCTGCTCATGAGGTCGGCCAACTTGAAGTCCTCATCCGTCGGCTCTGGCAGTTCGTTCTTGGAATGCTGGAGCGTGTTGAAGCAGAACTTCAGTTCGTGTCCGTGGACCGACCCGTGGTTGACGGGTGAACGCCAAGTGAACATATAGACGTATGTGTTGGCGCTGTGGTGGCTGCCGATGTGGTCGGCGGTGATAATGGTTTTGGGACGGAAAAGCCTGTCGATACTCACAAGGTCTTGCGGCGTATAACCAGGATAGGCCTTGTCGAAAGCGCGGATATATTCGTCCGTGTCATCGCCAAAGACGGGGGCCAACGTCTCTCGTGCCTGCTCCATCGTCATCGGACGGTCGTAGGCCAGTCGTTGCAGTTCGTTGAAAGTGGTGCCGATGATGATGGGAATATCTGATGAGAAGTCGGCGAATCCTGGCTGGAAAGGCTGTTGCAGCAACGTCTCACCATCGGGAGTCGGGCCGAATCCCCACATCATGGGGGTGCCTGGTTTGCGAGTGCCTATGCTGGCGGCCATCGCCCGTTGGCCTGCTGCGTAGAGTTCCTTGTATGGCACATCCTTGATTTTGTCGATGTGTTCCTTGTCGATACCTAATTCTTTCAGCACAGCCGCGCCCAGTTCCTGGGTCATCTCGCGGGTGTTGACATTGAGTATGGTGCCGCTGAGGATGATGGCTTTGTGGAACAGACCACGGGCGGGAGGCATGCAGAGCAGTGTGCCCACCTTGCCTCCACCGCCCGACTCACCGAAGATGGTCACGTTGTCGGGGTCGCCGCCAAAGAGGCTGATATTGTCCCTGACCCATTGCAAAGCAGCCACCACATCGAGCATACCCACGTTGGCTGAGTACTTATATTTGTCGGAACAGCCAGAGAGGTCGAGAAAGCCGATGATGTTGAGTCGATGGTTCACACTCACCACCACCACGTCTTTCTTGGCCAGTTCCATCCCTGGATTCCATGCTGATGTACCGGAGTCAAAACCGCCTCCGTGGAGCCAAACCATCACGGGTTTCTTCCATTCCTTGCCTTTGGTCCATACATTGAGCACACAGCAGTTCTTCTCCGACATTTCCTCCTCGGTGAGTTCGCGTCCGTAGGTCATCTGCATGGCCTGAGGCCCCCAGTGGTCGCATTTCCTTATCCCCTCCCATTTGTCTACAGGCATCGGAGGCATGAAACGCTCTACCTTGGCGTAGGGGATGCCCAGGAATGCCACTGTCTCGTTCTGGTTGAATCCTTCCACCCATCCCGACTGTGTGTTCACTAAATATGGGTTTTCCACAATTCCGTAAACCATGCCGGTCATCATCATGGCCAGCGTCAATACGATTGCTCTCATCATTTTGTTTCTCTTTTTTGATTTTTCCTCGCAATTTATTCAATTCAGATGATTCCACCAAGTAGAATTCGAAAAAAGTATATTTATGTCAGTCCGATGAATTGATGGGAATTACAAAAAGGCTTTGCCTTACATTAAAATTCATGAGAAATTGGCTAATTGTTCCAAGTTGTTCCGTCGCGTAGCGATGGCTTATATCTCTATCCCGCAGGGATGATGTTGTTTATAGTTGTGATTTGTTGTTTCCAATTCGTCGAATTCACGTTATTGGATAACTTCATTGCTTTTTCAACCAAAAAAACGATTGAACTTTGCTCAGATTCTTTTTTTTTCGTAATATTGCACATTCAATCAGATGACTAACCTATTATGATACGTATGAAAAAGAACGTTTCCACACTGTCGTACCAGTTTCCTACGACCTATAAAGCCTTGTTGATGACCGTTTTGTCCTGTTTGGTGTCTTTATCAGCAATGGCTCAGAAAGACCTCGAATCAGGTGTCTATTACATCCAGAATGTCGCTTCCGGAACCTATCTTTCCTCTGGTGCCAACTGGGGCACAAGAGCGGTGCTCAGCAAACACGGAGTCGATTTCACCGTCACCCGTAACTCCGACGGCACCTACGTCCTTACCACCCGGCTACAAGGGCAGAACAAGGCACTGCGACCCTCCGACGGATACATGGACCAGAGCGGAAACTGGACTGTCACTCCACTCGACGATGGTAGCTACGCCCTCTTCAACGGCACCAACTATTTCGGATATGTTCCGACGAACGATCACCCTTGGATTCCACGTCTCGACACCTATACCGATTCGAACTCGCCCAACACCCACTGGAGATTCCGCAGCAGAGAGGAACTGATGGAAACGCTCAAGACTGCCACTAAGCAAAACCCCGTCGATGCCACATTCCTTATCTCTGCACCCGACTTCCTCATCGGCGACTACCGCATCACCTCGGGCAAAGTCTGGGGACCCGACGTTACTTCAACAGCTGGCTATACCGATGGTGATCATTATGTGCGTAATGGGTCCAACGGAGAGGTCTTCAACAAGGCCGCTTTCGATGTCTATCAGCAACTCTCAGGCATTCCTATGGGCTCTTATTCACTCTCGGCTCAGGCATTCTATCGATATGGCTCAATCTCAAGTGGAGCGGCCGCATATAATAATGGTACCGAAGTGATATTGCCTGTGCTTTATGCAGGAGACAAGACTCAGAAAGTTGTTTCCATTTTCGACTATCGAAAGGCAAGCGCCACAGGAGGATGGGCGGCAAGTTCTGCTGCTGGTTACATCCCCGACAACCAGACAAATGCAGCCGACTGCTTTAACTCGGGAGAGGATATCTACCTGACCACCATCAAAAACATCATAGTCAACGACGGACAACTCCGATTAGGCATCAGGAAGGACAACCGCACAGTGGCCAACGACTGGTGCTGCTTCGACAACTTCACGCTCCTGTATTACGGCATGGATTTTGATGCCTTCAAGGCACAGGCGCTCAAGGCGTTGGAGGACTACGAGGCTCTTAATACCGATGGCGACCAGACTTTTGCACAGGCTCTCGACGAGATTCGTGAGAAAGTACAGAATGCCACCGATACTGATGTCATCACCGATGCGTACAACGAGATGAAGGATGCCTATAGTGTCTGGTTGACCAAGGTGCCGGTGGACGACACACCTCTGGACCTGACATCTCTGGTGGAGAATGCTGATTTCTCGAACGGACTCAATGGCTGGCAGATGAAAACAACCAACCTCGAAGGATATTCCAACACCTGGACGCCTGCATCCTCTTCACCATACGCTGTCGAGGCGTACGCTGGCTTTGGACAGTTGGAGATGACCGAGTACAAACTTTGGCAGAACATCAAACTCTCACCAGGACTATACCGCTTTAAGGGCAATGCATTCTACCGATACGGCAGTTCCTATGCCAGCGACATCAATAAGGGAATGGAAATATCCGAGGCTTGCATCTTCGCCGGAAACGATTCCATACAGGTGCCGAGACTCGGAAGCGAGGTCGTCGATACCTATGCCAACTCGTTGAGCGAGGCTGGAACAGCCTTCTCCCAAGGTCTCTATGCCACTCAGGTCTTGTTCAACATCACAGAACCCACCTCCATCGAACTCGGATTCCAAGGCACACATTCATATCTGAAATCCTGGTTCGCTGCTGGTCCATGCGTGCTGGAGAAGATTAGTCAGAAAATCATCGATGGGGAGGCGGAAAACGATTTCGGCGCGAAGAAACGGAAATACCTGCTGAAATGGAATTCCTATACCG
>CACYEC010000257.1 GCA_902773225.1 uncultured Bacteroidales bacterium | reverse complement strand
ATAGTTATGTTCTTTATAATCATACCAGCAAGTTATTGTTTAGGTAAGTAAAGATTGTCTTGTAAACACGTTTTTGCTCTGTTGGATCATCAGAGCCATTAAGCTCCTTAATAATCTTAGCCACAGCAACAACGATAGCATTTCCAGAGTTTAAAGCATCATAAATGCTTTCGTAATCATCAGGTACATAGTCATAGGTTTCTCGAAGCTTAGGGTCATCTAAGACCATCCGCAACATTTTGTCTTTCTGTGTCATACTATATGATCATTATTATACATGTTTAAACCATAATGTTCCATAACTGATTTCAATTCCATCTGCGAGTATGAGGGATTCTCAGACAACACAGAGAAATTCTTCACTCTCATTAGTTCGCCTTTCAATAGCGATTGTTCTATCTTGTAACTTGACGATGTAACGTTGACTTCTGGAGCAACAACCAAATCGTGTATTTCTGCCATATATTTATCCGGATGCTTTCTTAACACACGTCCTCTACGTTGTATGAACTGGCGTGGGTTGCCAGTACTTGCACAGAAGATAGCCAACTCACTTCTTGGAACGTCAACACCTTCATCCAAACATTTCATTGAGGTAAGTACTTGGAGTTTGCCTTTCGCGAAATCTGCCAATATCTCATCTCTATCCTTTTGCCCAGATACAAATTTCCTAACAGTTATATATTTGTCTATTCGCATAACAGTTTCCGTATAGACATCAATCAGATGATCTGATACAACATCATCAGCGACTTGTTCTGTTTTATCAAACAAATCAGATTCTGGGAAATAATCAGGTTTATTACCTTCCGGCACATAAATTAGAGAGTATTTCAAATTTCCATTCTTATTGTACCTTTCCTCAACAATCTTCCTAAATGCGTCGAGTTTGTTGGCTGCTTTATGTATGATACGCTTTCGTGCCAGAAGTAAGCCCATTAGTATCTCATCTTTCTTGTCGAATACACCATCATTGTAGTTGAAGTACTTTGATATCTTCTCTGACAATTCGACATAGTTTGCCATCTCATCATCAGTTAATTTTACTAGATGTGGATAGTAATAATATCTGCACAAAACTCCCTTTTGAATAGCTTCTTCCATCGAATACTCAAAAGTAAACTTTTCCTCAGCTCCAAAGAATCTATACAACTTTTTATTTGTATCTTCATCGAACTGCCTTTCTGGCGTAGCCGAGAGACCTATACGCCTTAAGTAGTTAATCGTACCCAACCGTTTCAGTATCGAAGGAGATCCCATGTTATGAGCTTCATCGGCAATGAATAGCACTTTAGCTCTCTCAAAACTATTCAGAACAGAAAAAACATTCTCTCTTGCATATGATGCATAGGTGGAAATAATTATGAAGTTCTGGGTTGGCTCATTGGGCTTACGATATTTTTCAGCCATTTGCAACAATTCAATCTTAGAACGCCATTCTGCATTTTTTGAATACACCTTGATAATGTTACCAAAATTGAACTTCCAGCACTCTTTTTCCCATTGATTTACTAAAGTAATGGTGGGAACAAGAATGATAGCTTTGTAGTATCCGTTCCTTTTATAGATTTCAAGCAAGCAATTTAATGAGGTGATGGTCTTACCTGTACCTGTTGCCATAGCAAACAATCCTTGTTGGCCATTGTTTTTCCAGTTTTCAAAAGCCAGCATCTGATAATCACGAGGCTTATCATAAGGAAATGAAGGTGAAGCAACCGTTAATCCTTCTTGGACAGAAGTTACAACGGGCTTATCACTTTTTTTCACTTCTTCGAGTTTCTTTTCAACATCCAGTAATTCTTCGATGTCTGAATCTCCATAATTTGTGCTTATTGCTTCCACCAAATCTTTGGGTGAAAGGTACTCAATTCCCTTCTTCTCACCAGACATTATGGCATCGAAATCTTTCCTTTGCTTGGCAATTCTTTTCTGCACCATTACGTCTACAGAATCACTTCTGTCAATTGATATGTTCTCAATATTATTAAACAGGCCACTGATCGTAAAATTGGCAGAACCTGTGAATGCAGTTATACTATCTCCATCTCTAAATTGCCCTGTTTTAGTATGAGCGATTCCTTTCTGCCCCCTTGGTTTAATAATTCTGATATCTATGCGCTTTTGTGATATCATATATGCCAGACAACGGAAGAATTGTTCCTGATACTCATCAAATGTCGATTTGAGATATTGGAAATTAGAAAGGTCTGCACAGTCTATGACATTACCCATTATACCATCATTGATTGCCTCTTTATCTTTTTTAGAAACAATATGGTTAATGATGAGGCGCATATATCCGCCGTTCGAGATAAACGTAGCAAATCCTTCAGCTAAAACGCTAATGGCTGCAGAACTGAAGTAACCAAGTTTCAAGTCAAACTCCGTACTATTCTTCAGTCCGTCATTAAAGAAACGTTCTGGTGAGAATTCTTCACCTGGTACATACGTTCCATCTTCTGCCCATTCTACCTCGTACAACATAGGCCATCATTGTCTATATAAAGCAGTTTGTACACATGATATCATCGCCAAGGATTTCTGCAAGGGTTGTTCCCTTGTTGTTGGCCCGGCTTTCTTTCTGGCGACGGATGATGTCGAGTTTTATCTGGCGAATACGCTCTGGTTTAATGAGGTCTGCGAGACTCTCATTCTGATTCCAAGTATAGCCGTCTTTCTCAAACTCCATCGCCTTTGCATAGAGGTCAGGATGCTGCTCATAGAGCCAAATCCATTCAATCTTCTGCTGGAAGAAACAGAAATAGCAACCAGAACGACTGCGACAATAAGTGCCTGTTTCTCCATCCACCTCAAAAGGGATTTCTTCATAGTATGCTGGTACACCCACGCCACTTTCTCTCAGTAATCTAAAGATGTCGTCCTTCACCAATATATCTGTATTGTCAAGTAGTGGGAATTCATCAAGCTTACCCACAGGATAGTCTGTCGTTTTCAGGAACTCAAAAACAGCATGATTGAACAACTTGATGTCGTAGTCAAGCAGCGCATTCATCTTCTTCGAGTAATAGAACTGCTTAGTGATAGGCTTCTTCACCGTCTCAATAATCTCATCTCGAAGGAATCCTTCTGGACATAGTTTCTCGTATATATCAACAATCTGATCTAAGTTCTCCTTGTGCAAGAACTTGTTGATAACATCAATACTCCAAATATTCTTGCGGAATGGGAAAATAGCTTGGATATTGGGTTTTGAAGAGATATAGCCATCTCTATCTTCATCACCACGGATGCCAACGTATGACACAGCATAGTCATCACCCACATACTCCTCGAACTTATCCAACTTCATCTTCTTGGTACACCAACGTGCTTGTGGCGATGGAAGGAAGCCACCCATCGCTTTCAAAAAATGATGGAATGGAGTAGGCTCAGGACTACCTTCAGCAGCCCTCAATCGTTCAATCTTTCCAAGGTAGGCTTCCAGACGATTGATTAGCGTTTCCGTTTCAGCCAGTTCACAGCCAGTATCTGAGTTGTAGTACTCAATCTTCAACGATGGGTACGTCTTCTTCAGATAGATGGCGAGGGCTGCACTATCCTTACCGCCTGATATGCCTAATATATGTCT
>CACYEC010000256.1 GCA_902773225.1 uncultured Bacteroidales bacterium | reverse complement strand
GCCAAATCCAATGCGGCAGCATCGTCTTCCATGAAGAGTTTCACATAGTCCAACACCACTTTTGCGGAGTTGCTTGAACTGCTGTTGCTTCCGGCTTTGTAGCCCAGTTGAATCAGTCCGTCGCTTTCTCTTGTCAGCGTGAAGGTCTGTTCGTCAGTCGTCCATTGTCCGATGGGGAAACTTGTGATGGTAGACATCACGTCCTCGCCAAATACAGGAATCCATCCCACCAGACTGCTGCCAGCGGTTTGGTTGCTGCCGTTGTACCATGCGGACTTGATGGTGTAGGTGCCAGCAGGAAGGGTCACCACTTGATAATACATCAGACTTTGGTTCCAACCTGTGCTTAGAGCCAGACAACCGGCACTGCCGTCGTAACCTTCCGAAGGAACCACACCATAGGTGTTGAAGGTCTTCTTCGTGCCGAACTCATAAACACCAGTGATGGTGTAGTCAATGGAAATGTCCATCTCCCACCCAGGCACTTGAAGGATTTCTTGTGCTACGTTTCCACTCTCCGACTTGGTGTAGTTGAAGTCGCTGTCGAATCCCCAGTTGTTGAGGAACAGTGCAGAGACATCTGTCTCCGCTGAAGCATGAATACTGAACAATGCCAGTAAAGTAAAAAATGGAAGTAAACGTCTAATCATGAATTGTAGTTTTTGTTAGTTAGTTAGTTCTCTGTTTGCAAAGTAACAATTTTTTTGGGGGTTTACCAAACAAAGGAATAAAGAAACTTCAGAGTTTTTCAGCTTATTTAGGAAACAACTTATCACAACCTTAGACAACAAAAACCCTGACGGGATAGTAAGAGACTGTCGCGACGCGACGGAACAAGTATACACAATTAATGTCAAATTGGCTGGTGTCAAATGTTTCATAATAAATGTTAAAACAAGGGTATATATGCAGAATCTGTATTAAAATGCATACAAAGGGGCAGTTTTTGGGCGGTTCTCTGTATTTTTATTCAGTGTTATATGCAAAAATGTTTCATGGATATGACAAAATGAAACATTTCGTTACCTCATGAACCTTTCCTTATCCACAATGAATCTCAGATGCTTGCCTTCGCCTAACAGCGTTTCACCAGAGTATGCTGACACCTTGAACTCAATCTTCTTACCGACAACCTTGATAACTTCGGCTGTGGCAGATACAATATCACCGATTTTGGATGGTCTCAGGTGCGAAGACTCAATATAACCGCCGACGGTGGTCTGGTCGTTAGACAGTTCATTCGAGACAGCGAGCATGGCGGCGTTCTCCATCAACGCCAACATGGCAGGTGTTGCAAGTACAGGGAGATCCCCAGACCCCATTTGAACAGCGGTGATAGTCTCAGTAACAGTCAGCTCGCTCGTATGCATCATTCCAGTTTCAATCATAGTTCTCTATCCACTATTCGTTACAGTCTATAATATCAAGTGCTTCATAGGATGTCCACCCCAGAAACGATTTTCATCCACTTGCCGAAATCCTATGGAATCATAAAACAGCTGCCCCATTGCGTTATCCGTATCAACCAGTAAACCAACACAAGGCAAGCCCAACAAGTCGGCACGTCTCTTAGTTTCCAAGACCAATGACGTGGCAATGCCTTGCCTGCGATAATCTGAAAGCACAGACAAAGAATCAAGATAGAGTTCCCCTGCTTGTGTTTCATCTTCCATATCTACGTGATCTTTACCGAGGTAATTCTTTGCTGCTTCGATAAAAGCACGGCGTAGTTGATGAAGGTGTCCACCATTATAACTCACCGAGATGCCGACTATACGGGTATCATCCATCGCCACCAGCGTATTTCTGTAGCTATACTGTGAATCTTCACGCTCTACGAGCATGGTCATCATCTTTCTGAAGTCCTCCAATCCGTAGCCCTCAGCACAGAAATACAGACAGCATTCGTCAGTCATCGCAGTCATGATTAAGTCTGCTATCTCTGCCGCCTGTTCAATGACGGCTTCTTTGATTTCAATCATAGGACGTTTGGAATGTTTTTGCAACTAATCATTAGTTTGCGAACAGACTTGAACCCCATAAAACCATGAATTATGGAATGTTCTTTTTCTTCCATCATTCTGCAATTGTTTTTTTGTTAACGTCGTAAAGCCAATTTAGAATATTGAGCAATTCTAAGATAAGTGTTCTTGTGAGATATGGGGCTTTCCCTTGTTTTATTATCCAGTCTGTATCTAACGAATGCGATGCTTCTTGTGAAATACTGCAGCAACTATGGAAACTCCGTTTAACATATTCTGGAATACCTGTTTTTACGTTATCGATTTGTTTACTGAATTTATTCAATTTTTCTTCAGGATTATCAATTGAAGGTATGAGTATCTTCTTCTCACGCACTCTTGCTTTTATACCTTCCAAAATCTTTCTACACTCTGTTGGAATAGTGTGATCGGACTCTAATTCATGTGAGTTTTCTTGAAATTTCCACGCAGTAATCATACGGTGCTGACTGACTGCGCTTTATGATTTGAACCGTACAAATGGACTTCTGGGAAATGGAATCTTGCGATT